>JAJYOH010000520.1 GCA_021796315.1 Chloroflexota bacterium | reverse complement strand
ATGGCAGGCATTCTCGCCGGCTTGATAATCTTCCGGGAATTTCCGTTCGGTCAGGTCAAAAAAATATTGATGACTCCACCTGCCATCATAATCACGCTGCCACATCACGAAGCCGTCTTTCGTCTCTTCGAGTTTATAGGCGCGCAATCCTTCAACATGTTCGTTGCCAATCTCAAAACTTAACGGCTCGATAAACGAATCGCCGAAACCGACATCTGCCAGCCAGCGCGCGGACTGTCCCGGCGTGCGCACCAACAGCGCGAGATGGTCGAAGTCGATACCGAGCGAGCCATCGTCGCGATAGACGCGGCCATTAAGGTAGCTGACTTCAAAACCGATCTTTTTCAACAGCCAGGCGAATGCGCCATTGAGTTCATAACAAAATCCGCCGCGCTTGTGGAGAACGATCTTATCCAGTAAAGCTTGCTCATCGAGTTGAATGGGGCGCTGGAGCGGGACGATATCCAAATTCTCGAACGGCACGGCGAACATGTGGGCGCGATGCAATCCGCGCAGGGTGTGGGCGTTTGCGCGCACGGATTGGTTGTAATTGATCCGGTCGAGATAGCTTTGGATTTCCATGTGAGCGATTATATCGCCGTCTTTGTTGAAGGGATGAATAAAAACAGGAAGCGAATTCGCTTCCTGTTTTTATTCACATATTTGCATCAGGCAGCTTCTTTGATCTCTGGAATTGATCGGGAATGTAAAAATGCAGGCTCTTTCATTTGCATGATGACAATGACGCTGATAATGATCAGCCCGACTGCCAGCAAAAGCGACGGCGTAAATGCGCCATTGGCGCTTTTCAACGTCACCATGACGTAAGCGAATACAGAAGACGTTTGTCCAAAAAGCTGGATCAATCCATTCGAAGTTCCTTCGGGGGTTGGATGGGTGATCTCGGCCCCGTATTGAAAACCGATGGGACTGACGCCGATCAGGAAGAAGCCCAGCCAGAAACCGGAGATCAACAAAAGCCAAACATTCGTGGCGTATGTTATGCCGAGCAGGCCTGGGATGGATAGCAGGTATCCAAGCAGCAGATATGGCTGACGCTTCCGCTGTTTATCCGAGAGCGGCGGCAGGACAACCGCACCGATGATGCTGCCGATCACCATCAAAGCGCCGAGTGTGCCTGCATCGGTTGGAGCGAATCCGCGCGGACGGATGATGTCTTCAACCAGTGCAGTGACGCCGTTGAAAATTCCCAGCGCGACGAACGCGATGAAGAGCAGGTACCAAAAGTCTTTGACAGATAACGCATGTTTGAATCCGTCGAGCATTACTGAGCGGACATCCTGTCCGGGCGGGCAGGGCGGCGTGGCTGGTCTCTCGCGCGCCAGAATAAGAAATAGAAGGGATGAAAATGCGGTGATGATTCCAAAGAGTAATTGCTCGTTCTGAATGGACATGCCGCCTTCCAAAAGGATCGGAGGGATTGCTTCACCGATGGCCACGCCAAGCAGGCTCGCCAGCGTAACCAATCCGACCGCTGTGGCGCGCTCTTCCAGTCCGAACCAATGAGCCGGGACTTTTGTCCATGCGTTGAGCAGAAATGGCTGCGCAATTGCAATGCCGGCCGTGGTCCATAAGACCTGAGTGTAATTTCCAGCGAAGCCGCGCATGACGCCAAAGACGGCCATCATGATCGCGCCAAAGCCGACCGTGATGTGAAAGCCGAATGTGTCGATGGCCCACGAAACAGGCAGGGACAGCGCCACGTAAGCGATCAACCAGGATGTGATCGCCAATAAGCCGATCTGCGTGTCTGTTGCGCCGTAGAACTTGGCGGCGGGGGTGATGATGGGGGCGTAGGAGATCCACAGGATTTGAATGGTGATGTTGATAAACATGAAAACCGCCAGCACCACCCAGCGGTATCCGTAGACACGATAATTCTTGTCAGCCATGCTTACTCCAAGATTTGAGATTTAACTGCTATTATGCTTTTTAAACCCCGGTTTTTATGTTTAGTTGCCACTCACGCTATGAGACGAATGAATTGTTGAATGGCTAAAAGCAAAACACGACGCAAATACGCGTCGTGTTTTTTATTTTGGTCTTTGTCAAAAGCTTATGGAGAGACGTTCAATTGCGGATATGGAGGTTTACCCGCATTTTGTACTTCTTGTAGAAAAAGTGAGTCATTGAAACCCACGTTTGTTACATCGCTATTATTCATGCCAACAGCCAAATGCCATAAAGTAAACATCATTTTTTCAGACTTGGTTAAACCTGAAAATGGCGTCTCGGACGCAAACATCCCGATAATACCATGACTATCCACACCCCAAAATGCAGTCATAAAATTATGTTGACTCTCAAAATTCATCCATTGTTGAAATCCATTCTCTTTTGTTGCGTTCTTGGGGTTAATGATATACACCGTTGCTCCGGAATCGGGTGAAACCGGGAATGTCCATGTATTTGCTCCATCGGTAATCGTATAGGTGATTTTACCAGCTTCTAATTTTGCGTTTAAAAGAGCAGACTGATCGGGAGTTGGCCTTGGCATTTGAGTCTGAAAATAATGCCTCATTAACGCCTCATACACGACACCGCTGTAAGTAGAATGTTGATTAGGTGGCAATTGAGGTATGGATGGGTGAGTAATGCTTATCGAAGACCCATCCAACACCCCTAATTCAACCAAAACATTTACCGGCGCAATACTTTTTGCACTGTGCCACTTCGTGCTTCCATCAGGATTTTTTACGACGGAATTCCCATCAGGACTCAAAGTAGCAGTATACATACCCGATTTATCCCACGTTGGAATATTCACTGCTATCGGGCCAAAATATCCTAAATATTCGTGCTTACCATCCGAAGACTTAACGTCCATATACGTATACGTAATCCCGTCTTTTATGATCTTGTCTCCCACCTTCGGACCCGACTCGGTCGGAGTGGCAGGCGCCTCTGTTTTTTCCGCTCCAACGGTTGGTGTTGCCTGGTTCGCAATTGCCGTAGGGGCAAGCGGCGTCAATAGCATAATCGATGTCGCCGGGGCGGTGACTGTCTGTTGTGGGGCGCAAGAACACATCGCCAGGACTAAAGTGAGGAGAAAGGCAGTTCTTTTCATGTGAATTTTTCTTTATCGCGTGTCAAGCTTCAGGTGTCATTGCGAGCGGAGCGAAGCCCGACATGGCAATCTAATTTTGAATCAAAATATTCGTTTGGCAATTACATGAGATTGCCACGACCCGCTTTGCGGGTCTCGCAATGACATTATGAACCCAGCCATTTTCCAGCTTCGCGCGCCAAATTGGTGGATGGCCCTTGGCGTGATGTGCATTGCGGCAAGGATTCTAAAAACAATCGGCCGTATTGTTTGGTCAACACACGTCGATCCAAAATAGCGACCACGCCGCGATCTGATGCGGTGCGGATCAATCGTCCGAAGCCCTGGCGGAATTTCAGGATGGCTTCGGGCAGATAATATTCCTGAAAAGAATCTTCGTACGTTTCTGAGCGCGCGGCGATGATCGGGTCGGATGGAACATCGAACGGCAGTTTCGTCATCACCACCACCGACAAAGAATCGCCGGGCACATCCACGCCTTCCCAGAAGGAACGCGTGCCCAACAGCACGGCTCGGTCTGTTGACTTGAACGACTCGAGCAAGGCATTTGGTGAAGAGCCGTCGCCTTGTTCGTACACGGCGATATCTTCGTTCGTCAACTGAGCTGTGATGGCTTGCGAAGTTTTTTTCAACGCGGCATAGGAAGTGAACAACACCAGCATTCGTCCGCCGGTGGCTTTGGCTGTGGCGATGATCGCGCGGTCGAGCGCCTGTTGATAGCCGGGCTGATTCGGTTCGGGAATATCGTTGGCGATATAAAGCAGGGTCGAACTTTCGTAATCATACGGCGAACCAAGCTGCATCTCGTCGGCTTCGTCCGCGCCGAGCGTGTTGCGCAAATATTGAAACTCGCCGTGCGTGGTCAGTGTGGCGGATGTCAGAATGACGGACGTTTTTTCGTGCCACAAATATTGTTCGATCAACGGTCCGACTCTCAGCGGCGCGGCGTTTAATGAGACTCGATTCCCGTTGGGCTGGACTTCGATCCAGTAGATTTGTTCCGCGGATGGATCGCTGATCATGGCCGACACATTCGCTTCGGCCTCAGCCAGACGGCGGTACACGTTACCGAGATCGCCGATCACATCTTCGAGATTTTCGTGCCCGTCCGAATACAAGTCCGACGCGGCTTTATGGATTTCGGCTAGTTGGTTGAGTAAAAGTTTTAACGTTTCTCCGGCCGCATCCCAGGCGATTTCAACTTCGTCCCAGCCGGGTAATGTTCGAGTCGAAGGAAGCACGCGTGATTGCCAGGCGTAATTGCTTTTTGCCTGTCCATCACGTTGGATGTCTGCGAAGTCTTTCAGGTTGTCGAAGAATTGCCGGTTAAGT
>JAJYOH010000519.1 GCA_021796315.1 Chloroflexota bacterium | reverse complement strand
TTCGATCACCACATCCAGCGGATGATAATTGTGAGCGCCGTACTGTTCTTCTAAAGCAATGTAATCCTGTGTATTCATAAAATTATCCTTGATTTCCCTCACCCCGCCCCTCTCCCAATGGGAGAGGGGCGGGGTGAGGGAGATATTGTTACGCCACGCCGAATAACCTTGCGAGAATCGCCTTCTGCGCATGCAGACGGTTATGCGCCTGCGGGAAGATCACCGAATGCGGACCATCCGCCACATCGTCGGTCAGCTCGTGGTTGCGATGCGCGGGCAGGCAGTGCATTACGATCACATCCTTGTCCGCTTCGCTGACCAGTTTGGCATTGACCTGATACGGCGGGAAGACTTTCTCGCGTTTGGCAGTTTCTTCCTCCTGCCCCATCGAGGTCCATGTGTCGGTATAGATCACATGCGCCTTCCTGACCGCTTCATGCGGGTCGCGCAGGAAATTTAATTTGCTTCCGGTTTTCTTTGCGATGTCTTTTGCAACTTCAACAGCTTTCGGCATGATGTCATAATCTTCGGGATTGGCAATCGTAAAGTTCCAGCCAAGCTTGGCGGATACATGCATCAGCGAAACAGCAACATTATTTCCATCACCAACAAAAGTGACGTTCAAGCCCTTGGATTTTTTTCCAAACTTTTCCTGAACCGTCAGCGCATCGGCCATACCCTGGCAGGGATGATTGTAATCGCTCAGGCCATTGACCACAGGAATGTCCGCCCACTTCGCCAGTTCCAGAACGTGCTCATGTTCGAAGACGCGCGCCATCAGCGCATGGACATAACCTGAAAGCACACGCGCCACATCCGCAATCGACTCGCGTTGACCGAGTCCGATCTCGTTCGGTGAAAGATACAAAGCGTCGCCGCCGCAGTGACGCATCGCCATGTCGAACGAAACGCGCGTGCGTAGGCTGGGCTTCTGGAAGATCATGCCCAGCACTTTGCCTTTGAACAGCGGCGGATTGCCTTTCTCGAAATATTCTTTCTTTAAACGAATTGCTACATCCAGCAAATCCTGCACTTCCCCAGATGACAAATCCGAAATAGCGAGAAAATCATCCATGGCATCTCCTGCATAAGTATAGTGGTTTACCCCAATTGTAACCTGTCCAAATCGTCACGCGTTAGGCGTGATGTTCACCCGACAATTATTGATTACGCTATATAGCTGAAAAAGGTAGAAAAATCGTGTATGATTGGAACAGGAGATAACTATGACTGACCAAGGCCTCCTTAATCGAATTACAATCAATCCAAATATGGCGTTTGGAAAACCAACCATTCGCGGACTGCGATACTCCGTTGAATGGCTTTTAGAGACGCTCAGTTCAGGTGTGACCATGGATGAAATCCTAGCGGATTACGAAGACCTTGAGCCTGCTGATATTCAAGCCGTATTACTTTACGCGGCGCGGTTGAGTCAAGTCAAGCGAATGAGCGATGTGTTGGTGTAAATTTATGTTGGTGTTTGATTTCTTCGTGGGGGTTGAAACCTTTGCTCAGCACATGGAAGTCCTGCAGAACAGCCAACAAGTTGGTTTAACCGACTCATGCATGTTGAGACAAGACTTAAGTGCCCAAATTACAAGAATTTTTGACGGAAAGATATCCCCCTCATTTCATGTCTTGCGGAGTAATGTAGTGGATAGTTGTTACCGTAGGATTAGGATTCGGATCACCAAATACGCGCCGCTGCAGGAGCACTATAATCCACGATTTCCCCCTCGGATCAGGAATATATGTTGATGATACTGGAACACCGAATGTCCAACTGGACTGTTCCCCAGGGGCAATAACGGCATCTGTATTTTGGCTGAACTCAAAGACATATTGATCGCTAATTAGTTCAAGCCTCGCATCGGATTGCCGAAGACTATATCCATATAAGTTCTTCACTTGAAACGCAAACTCCAGCTGACCGGAATCAGAATTGTAAAGAACAGAATCAAGCGTTACTTCGGCATAGTCAGTGATTGTAGCAACTTGACTAAGCCTCGCAGCCGACCCTTCAAAAAGACCTAGATTGGCTATTGATGCTGCGGCAAGATCTATATACATATCGCCGCTACTGCCAGTCTGCATAGAACTTGGTTGGACTTGTATTGTTAGGACTGGTTGACCTGATGCCTGATAATAAAATTGAACATCAAATGCCCCAATATCATTCGGCACATTCAAGAAATCTTGACCTAAAACTACAACACCAGGTGGAATCTCTGCATTGGTAAAACTAGTATCAGGCAATGAATCATTGTCGATTTGCATTTGGCCATAGTATTGATATCCGTGTGTTTCTTCGTGCACCAAGATTCCACCGAACAAGGGCCACGGTATTTTTGAAACTTGATTTGAGCTATTTTTGATCTTGAAATCCACGACAAGGGATCGATAACCTTGACTGGATGAATTCACTCCACGCAGAACAATCCGCGATGGCATCACATACCAGTCACCAGCCGCGAATCCTTCAGTGTTGATCGTTGATCCACTATTAGCTGTAGCGGAAGTGCCGTTACCATTTCCAGTAGATGGTTGAGAGTCACCACCAAACTGTAGCGCAGGTGCGCATGAGGTTAATACCAATGCCAAGATAGCTAAATGGACAAAGAACGGTTTCATAAATATATCCTCCGGTCACAAATTCCATCTTTTTTGTAGCGTGAAATGCCTGATCAGGCAGACTCTATTGCGCTACATTGCCTATTATCATAGCTAATCATCTTTTTATGGTTGCAACATAGATAAGCACAGCGGCATCGCATTAATCATCGCAAATCTTCTTATTGAACAGTAAAATTGATCGTCTTGTATAAGTTACCATTGAAAAAGACTTCAACTTTGTAAGATCCAGTAAACCACTCGTTTATTGGTGCAAAGCCGCCATCAGATTCTAGTCCATTTGGATATTCTTGGTCAATTGTTGTTGAGTAAGAATCGCCGCCTATGAGTTGGCTTGGGTTAAAACCTGGTGCATCGATTGCATCAACCTTTACTAAGATTACATCTCCCTTACGAACGCTTGATGAAAGCAACATCAAAACAGTGACCCAGTCGGTTTTAGAGTAAGTACTCACAGGTTTGGAATTGGCAACGGTGGGGACGTTCCCGTTTGTTGCGACCTGATTGGTTATAAAAACGGTTTGGATTACGGAATTAGATAGCCCATTAGAAAGTCCATTTGAATATGATTGAGATGGGGTTGCAGTAGGAATTGCAGTAGAAATAACATTTGAGTTGCTTGGTTGAAACGTTTGCTCAGTAGAACATGCTGAAATAAATAAGATTAGAAGAAGAGATGCTAGAAGTTTGGTTTTCATTTTGTTTCTCCGGTTGATACTATGCACAACGAACAACATCTACATTTTACTGTAAAATTGCATCGCGGCAATAAGCGCAATCGTAGAAATACAGGCAATAAGCATATTTTGTAGTTTAAATCTTTATGTTTCTATCATAAAATTTCATTTCTAAACACACCATCACTTCGCTGTGGACTTCAATATATTACTAGCCCGCCATCTTCACCTTTTTCCAATACCTCATCAATCCATCTGCGCTCATGCCAAGCGCGGTTTATTTCTGCCAATCTTCCAACTTCAAACCTGGCAATCGTCCAAATTCATCCGCGTTGTGAGTCACGAGAGTCACATCGTGCGCCAATGCAATGGATGCAATCAATAGATCATTTGGACCGATGAGCTTTCCCTGTTTTTCAAGGAAGGTTCTCATGCGCCCGTATGTTTCAGTAGCGAGATCATCGAAAGGCAGGCTTTCAAATGAGCCAGAGAATGTTCAGACCAAATTCAAATTACTCTCGCGTCCGCTCTTATACGCGCCATGATACAACTCGGCTTTGACGATAGCGCACACGCGAACATCACGCGGGTTTACCGATGACAGCTTTCGCGCCGAGCGAGACTTGCGATCATTCATGAGTTCGATGCAAATGTTCGTGTCAAGCAAATAAGTCATTTCAACTCATGTCGCGTTTCATAAGTCCCTTGCGATTCGCGCACCAACGGAGCGCCTTCCCATCCGCCCACAATTTCAGTGAAGAAATTCGCGGGCCACTCCAAAATTGGATGAGTTTCTTCGGCAGGATTAACGATCCATATGATTTCGACCTCTGCACCGGCAATCCCTATTACCGGTGTTTCCAATTTCAAGACTCCGTCTTTTCCAACTCGCGTATGTAAGGTAAAGCTTTGCATACAACACCTCTAATTCGATTCTACTCGATTTTGGTTAAGCATGGTGCGACGCACCTTCCGCCATCCTAACTTTCTTCCAATACCGCAACAACCCATCATATTTGAACTAAAATTAGCTCCAAACAAAGGAGCTGACCATGTCTGTCAAATTTTCAACTGCAGATGCAAAAGCCCACGTACCTCAATTGGTGTTGAATGAACATGTTCA
>JAJYOH010000518.1 GCA_021796315.1 Chloroflexota bacterium | reverse complement strand
AAGTTTAAAAGTTAGAAGGTTGGAAAAGATGTAACTTATAAACCATTGAATCATTCGTTGGATGGGCAGACGTTACAGTTGTCAGTAAATGGCTCTTTGGCAAACCTTCAACCCTTAGACTTAGCTCAGAGCAGGCGTTTAACCTTCCAACCTTCCAACCTTCTAACTTTTAAACTTCCTCTGCTTGGCCTTCATCAAGTGGAAAACGCCGCCATCGCGTACGCGGCGCTAAAAGCAAGCGGACTTGAAATTTCAGACGAAGCCATTCAAAAAGGATTTTCTGAAGTAAAATGGCCCGCCCGCTTTGAAGTCGTGCGGCGCGATCCGCCCGTGATTTTTGATTCGGCGCATAATCAGGATTCGTTCGAGAAATTAACGGGGGCGCTCGAAGATTATTTTCCCGGTCGTCCCGTTTATCTTATCTTCGGCGCCTCGGAGGATAAAAATATTCCCGGCATGTTCGCCGAGATTGCGCCGAAGGTCAAACTCTTGCTCGTGACCAGAGCGGATCATCCGCGCGCCTTGGAGCCGGAAAAAATTCAGGAGTTGGCGCGGCAGGCCAGGCTCCCGAATGAAGCGCTGGCATCCGTTGAAGAGGCATTTATCCGCGCGCTGGAAATGTCCGCAAAAGATGGTAGCATTGTTCTGTCTGCTGGAAGTATGTTCGTGACCGCAGAAGTGATGGCGGCTTGGAATAAATTAACATGATACGTCATTGCGAGGAGGGTTGAGTAGGCGGTGTTCGTCCGCCGTATCGAAACCCAACGAAGCAATCCCCACATTATCGAGGAGATTGCTTCGGGTTTTCAGCCCTCGCAATGACAGAGGAACAGATGAATCAAAACGACTGGAATGAAGAAGACGATAATTTTAATCTGGCGCTTTCGCAGCGTACCGAAGAGTTGTATCGCGTGCCGAATCACGAGGCGAGCGCAGAGGGTTTGATCGAAGCAGTGGTGTTACCGTTGCGCGATCTAGTGGTATTCCCGCGCATGGTCTCGCCGATCTTTGTGGGGCGCGAGGCTTCGTTGTTGGCGGTGCAGGACGCGCAATCAAAAAATCAAACCGTGATCGGGCTTGTGCAGAAAGACCCGGAGATCGAAGATCCAAAGCCCGCGGACTTTTTGACGATTGGGATCGAGATGGCGGTTGGACGTTTGCTCTCGATGCCGGACGGCGCTTCGTCCGCGCTGGTGCAGGGACGCCGCCGCGTTGAGATCGTGGAATTCATCCGCGTCAAGCCGTTCATGAAAGTGCGCGCCCGCGTCATCTTTGAACCGACAACGGCTGACCGTCAAACGCAGGCGCTCATGCGCTCAGTGCTTGACCTGTTCGACCGCTGCGTCCAGCTGGATCGCTCGATCCCCGAAGAGGCACATCTTTTCGCGATGAACATTGCCGAGCCTGGCTGGCTGGCGGACATGATCGCCACTTCGCTTTCACTGAATTACGACGCCAAGCAAAGTTTGCTGACCCTGCTCGATCCGCGCGGACGATTGCGGGCGTTGAATAAAATTCTGGCTCAGGAAGTGGACGTGCTCGAACTCGAAGACGAAATCCATTCGCGCGTTCAAAGCGAAGTGGATAAAAGTCAGCGTGAGTTTTATCTGCGCGAACAAATGCGTCAGATCCAAAATGAGTTGGGCGAAGGCGATGTGTTCACGCGCGATGCCAGCGAGTTGAAGAAAAAGATCGAAGCCGCGGCACTGCCTGAGGAAACCAAAGCCGTTGCCATGAAAGAACTCGAACGTCTGAATCAAATGCCGCCAATGGCTCCCGAAGTTGGCATCATCCGATCTTATATTGATTGGATCATTGACCTGCCGTGGAATAAATCTTCGCCGGATAATCTGGATGTCAAACACGCCGCGAAAACTTTGGAGCGCGATCATTATGGTTTGAAGAAAGCCAAAGAGCGCATTCTGGAATATATCGCGGTGCGTTCGCTCAAGCCAAAGAAGGAACGCCAGCCCATTTTGTGTTTTGTCGGACCTCCCGGCACGGGCAAGACTTCACTCGGACGTTCGATTGCCGACGCGTTGGGTCGCAAGTTCGTGCGCGTTTCGCTGGGTGGCATACGCGACGAAGCGGAAATTCGCGGCCATCGCCGCACCTACATCGGCGCGCTGCCGGGACGAATTATCCAGACGATGAAACGCGCCGGGACGGCCAATCCGCTATTTATGCTGGACGAGATCGACAAGCTGTATTCCGATTTTCGCGGCGACCCGGCCTCGGCCATGCTCGAAGTGCTCGACCCCGAACAGAACAATGCCTTCAGCGATCATTATCTCGAACTGCCTTTCGACCTTTCGAAGGTCATGTTCGTAACGACTGCCAATTATCTCGGCTCGATCCCGCCCGCGTTGCTCGACCGCATGGAGATCATCGAATTTCCCGGCTACATCGAAGAGGAAAAACTTGAAATCGCGAATCGTTATTTGATCCCGCGCCAGATCGAAGAGAACGGCATCACCGACATCGGCTTGACCTTTGAAACCGGCGCATTGCAGCGCATCATCCGTGAGTACACGTTTGAAGCGGGCGTCCGCAATCTGGAACGCGAGATCGGACGTATCTCACGCAAGGTGGCGCGTCTCAAGGCCGAAGACAAAAAATATCCGACCACGATCACGGCCGACTTGATCGAAAAGTTTCTCGACCCGCCGCAATATATTCCGCCTGAGATGGAAAAGCATGATGAAGTTGGCGTGGTGCAGTCGCTGGCGTGGACGGAAAACGGCGGCGAGATCATGGCTGTTGAAGTGGCGGTGCTGGAAGGCAAGGGCGGCTTGCAAATGACCGGCCAGTTGGGCGACGTTATGCAAGAGTCCGCGCAAGCCGCGTTAACCTACATCAAATCGCGCGCCGGGACGCTCGGCATCGACATGGAAGTATTCGAGCGCATGGATATTCATCTGCACATGCCGGAAGGCGCCATCCCGAAAGACGGCCCTTCGGCGGGCATCACGATTGCGACCGGCATGATCTCCGCGCTGAC
This sequence comes from Chloroflexota bacterium, assembly GCA_021796315.1. The sequence continues at coordinate 1,443 of JAJYOH010000518.1, read as the reverse complement.
GGGGCGGCCCGTATATCGCATTGTCGGCATGACAGGTGAGATCACCCTGCGCGGACGCGTCCTGCCGATTGGCGGTGTGCGCGAAAAAGTTTTGGCCGCCCATCGCGCCGGATTGAAAACCATTTTAATGCCCGAAAAAAATCTCAAAGACCTGCATGATGTTCCCAAAAGCGTGCGCTCGGAGTTGAAGATCGTGCCGGTCACGCACATGGATCAGGTGCTGGATGTGGCGCTCGCGCCCGATCCGGTCATCGAACCGCCGCGTCCGCGCAAGCGAAGTGAAGAGCCGGTTGAGGAAGAAAAAAATTAATTTTGTTTCAGGGTGTGTTCAGTCCATCCCAGGCATTCGAAGATTTAACGCAAAGACGCTGAGCCGCAAAAGAAAAACAAGAATCTTTGCGCCTTCGTGGCTTTGCGTTAAAAATCTCATTGATTTATCTAAAATTGAGAATTGATATGTCGACTCTTTCTGGAAATGTTGTTCTCATTACTGGGGCGTCATCCGGGTTTGGCGAAGACGCGGCGCGTCTATTCGCGAAAGAGGGATGCAAGGTTGTTCTTGCCGCCCGTCGTCTTGACCGTTTGCAGGCATTGGCAAAAGAAATCCAGAAAGAGGGCGGCGAAGCGATTGCCATTCCGGTGGATGTGGTTGATCGCGATGAAATCGAAATGATGGTCCAATCCACAATTGACCATTACGGCCAGATTGATATTCTCTTCAACAACGCGGGCTTTGGGCGTCTCGACTGGCTCGAAAACCTTGACCCCGCACGCGACATCGAAACGCAAATGGATGTAAATTTGTTGGGCTTGACCCAGGTCACGCGCGCTGTGCTTCCGCATATGCTGGCCCAGAAATCCGGACACATCATCAACATGTCCTCCGTTGCGGGCTGGATCGCTGCGCCGCTTTACAGCATTTATTCCGCCACAAAATTCGGCGTGCGCGGCTTCACCGATTCTTTGCGCCGTGAAGTTTCGCCGTTTGGCATTCACGTCTCCGGTATTTATCCTGGCCCCGCCGCGACTGAGTTTGGCCAACACACTGGCAAAAATCCTGCGAAGAAAACTTTCAACCGTTTTAAGGGTCTGTCGATGACTTCCGAATATGTCGCGCGCCGCGTCGTGAATCTTGCAAAGTCTCCGCGCCGCGTGGTTATTATTCCGTGGTGGTATAACATCGTGATTGGACTCGATATTTTTACGCCCGCCCTTGTGGATTGGTTTTTGAAAGTTTCTTTTACCAGCCGGAATCATACACTTGATAAACCTAAATAAGATTGCTCAAGCCGCCGTCCCCGGCGGCGAGGACGCCGCCTCGAGCATTCTTCAACAGGAGACAAAATGACATCTTCCCGACTCGACAAACTCAGCGCTTCTCTCCGCGCCTCCGGGCTGGACGCCGTTGCTCTGAATCCCGGGCCCACTTTGACCTATCTCACC
>JAJYOH010000517.1 GCA_021796315.1 Chloroflexota bacterium | reverse complement strand
ACCCGTGGGCAGATCAAAAGGTTTGGGTAATTTTGAGCGAAACATGTCCATAGTGCGGGAAATAATACCATAACAATCTTATGTCATTGCGAAGGTGTTCGCTTGCACTGTGTTCTTCAGTGTCCCGAAGCAATCCCCAAATCTATAGGAGATTGCTTCGCACAAGGCGCTCGCAATGACGTGAGACTTTTTGGACTACAATCAAGCCATGCGAAGCGCCCAACTTTTTATTACCTGTCTGGTGGATACATTTTTTCCCGAGGTCGGCGAGGCAATGGTGGATGTTTTGACTCGCGCAGGTGTGGATGTGGACTTTCCTCCAGACCAAACCTGCTGTGGACAACCACCGTTCAACGCGGGACTTCGAGCGGAGGCGCGCCCGATGGCCGAACAAACCATCCGGGCTTTCGAGAAACTTCCGAAGTCTCTGAAGACTTCGGAAGTCTGTGATGTGGTCATTCCGTCCGGATCATGCGCGCACATGATCCGCCACAACTACGAGGAATTATTCGCAGACGATCCGGTTTGGCTGCCGCGCGCAAAGGTCCTCGCATCACGCACTTATGAATTCAGCGAATATCTTGTGGATGTTTTGGGTGTCACCAATCTTGGCGCACACTGGGACGGCCCGCTGACTTATCACCCGACCTGTCACTTGCATCGCGGCCTCGGCATTGACCGTCAGCCAAAGGAATTGCTGGCAAATGTTCAAGGCGCAAAAATCATCGAGCTGCCCGAAGCGCAGGATTGCTGCGGCTTCGGCGGGATCTTTTCCATTGAACATCCAGAATTATCCGCCGAAATGCTGAAGCGCAAAATTGGAAATCTCGAGAAAACAGAATCGCCCGCGCTGGTCGTCGCCGACGCCGGATGTTTGATGCACATCCAGGGCGGGTTACATCGCAACAAGATGTCGCAGAAAGTCATTCATATTGCCGAGATATTAAATCATCGTTAGGGATGCCTGCAATGTACAACCGTTCCGCAATAATCTATGATGCCATTTATCGCGCCCAAGGAAAAGATTATGCCAGCGAGGCCCAAAAATTATATGCACTGATCAAGCAATACAAACTATCGGCTGGCAATTCACTTTTGGATGTTGCTTGCGGTACGGGTGGTCATCTTGCCTATTTAAAACAAAATTTCAAGGTGGCTGGGTTAGATAACTCAGAAGAGATGCTCATTGCCGCGAAGGATAAATTTCCCGATATCAATTTTATCTGTGCAGACATGGTTGACTTTAAGATTGAACACACCTTTGACGCAATTACATGTTTATTCAGCGCGATTGGTTATGTTCAGACTCTCCATCGCCTATTTCAGGCAATAAAAAACATGAAAGACCATCTATTACCGGGTGGCGTAATCATCGTCGAGCCATGGTTTGGTCCCGGTGATTTAGGTACCGGCAAAGTCCACGCGACTTTTGTCGATGAACCAGAGCTGAAAATCGCGCGCATGAATATAAACCGAGTGGAGGAAAATACTTCTTTTCTCGATTTTCATTACATGGCCGCAACGCCAAAAGGCATCGAATATTTTAGCGAAATGCACACATTGGGTCTCTTCACAGAGGATGAATATTTGCAGTCTTTTCATGCTGCCGGATTAAAAACAATCCATGATCCCAAGGGCTTGGATGGACGCGGATTGTATATTGGGATTAAACAATGAAACGCCTTTTGAGCTTTATTCTTCTGCTCGCCATCATCAGTCTGGCTTGTGCCCGTTCCAATCGCAGCACAGGCGGAAATCCAACCTCCGCGCCGCTTCCGCCCGCCGCGCCGCCACCCATCCCCGCCGAATATCAATCGTTGGCGAATGAGTTGAACGCCGAGATGGGTCAGTTCGAGGATTCGCTCAGCAAGCTTCCCAACGATGGCACGCACCCAGCCATCGTCGCCGTGGAACTTGCTTACGCCAACGGCAATGTCGGCGAAACGTTGCTCAAGCCCGAAACCATGCAGTTGAATCTCACGCTGCTTGACCGCCTGCAAGCCATGGGCGTCAAAGGTGTGGTGGTCCAAGTTTCATTCCCGCTGCTTGACCCGTCCTTTCCGCGCAACGCAGAGTACCTGCAATTCTACAAAGATATTGTCAATGAAGCCCACAAACGCGGCATCAAAGTACTGGTCGAGAGTGGAACGATCTTCGCGGGAACGGCATATTCATCCGTTCAGGTGGACTATTCAAAATATACGACTGAAACATTTTTACAGGGCCGTGAGAATCAAGTCCTGTTGATCGCCAGCCAGGTCAAGCCAGATTATCTGATGATCGGCAACGAACCGACCACCGAGGAAATGCTGACTCATCTCACCATCAGCCCTGAAGCCTGGGGCAACTTCCTGAACGACACCATGAGCAAGATCGATCATTCAAACATCCTGATCGGCACAGGCACTGGCACATGGGAGGATCCATCCTATTTCGATCAAGCCATGCAAGTCAAAGGCACAGACTTTATTGACCTGCACATTTATCCGATGGGCAACAACGCGGTCCTGCTTGACCGCGCCTTGAAATACGCGCAACAAGCTCGCGCCGCTGGCAAACATGTGACGATCAGCGAAACGTGGTTATACAAAGCCGCCGCCAGCGTCAATGGCGGATATGGCAACTTCTCAGAAATCTATGACCGCGATGTATACAGTTTCTGGCAGTCATTGGACGAACGCTTCATCGGCGACATCATCAAACTGGCCGACTTAACTCACATGGATTTCGTATCTTTCTTCTGGACACGCAACTTTTTTGCCTATCTGAATTACAACGCCACCGATCACAATCAAAGCACCCAGGCTTTCAACCGCCAAATTAATCAAGCTGGCATGGTCGCAGTTCAAAACGGAAGCATCAGCGGACTCGGGCAGTGGTTTAAGCAGGAACTCAGCGCCCGACCCTAACATAAAGATATGACATCAACTCATTTCAAAGAAAAAATCAGAATATCGATTGCAAACGAATCGTTGCAAACAGCCCTGGACGCCAACAGCGAACGCCGACTCAAGGGAAGGCTTGTCGCATTCGAATCGCTCCCAGATTGGCATGAGCGCCGGCAACGCGCCCACGCTGTCCGCGCGGATGCGATCGCTCATCTCGACGAGTATCTCGATCAATTCATCTCAAACGCGGAAAAGAACGGCATCATCGTCCATCGCGCCAAAGACGCGGACGAGGCCGTGCGGTTGGTAATTGAAATTACGGATCACGCATCACGTAATACGAAATCCGTAATGCGTAAAACCCTGATCGCCAAATCCAAATCAATGGTCTCGGAAGAGATCAATCTCAACCATGCTCTCGAAAAAGAAAACATCCGCGTCATCGAGACCGACCTCGGCGAATACATCGTCCAACTGCGCGGAGAAAAACCGGCGCACATCATCACACCCGCTGTGCATTTGCGCCGCGCCGACGTCGGCGAACTCTTCCATGAAAAAATCGGCATCCCGTACACCGAAGATATTCCAACTCTGACGAACACCGCCCGAAAAATCCTGCGCGAAGTTTTCCTGACCGCCGATATCGGCATCAGCGGCGTCAATTTTGGTGTGGCCGAAAGCGGCACACTTTGCATCGTCACCAACGAAGGCAACGGACGGATGGTCACGACCCTGCCGCCGATTCACATTGCATTGATGGGCATGGAAAGGCTCGTCCCGACCCTCGACGATCTTGCTCTGATGCTTTCGCTTTTGCCGCGTTCGGCTACCGGGCAAAAACTCACTGTTTACACTCAACTGATTAACCGGCCTCTTGAGAATCAAGAACGCCATCTCGTCATTGTGGACAATGGTCGCTCGAAACTGCGCAAATCGAATCTACATGAAGCTTTGTATTGCATCCGCTGCGGCGCGTGCCTCAACGCCTGTCCCGTTTTCCGCGAACTCGGCGGGCACGCCTACGTTGGCGGCGACGGCACGATTGCGCCCTACCCCGGCCCCATCGGCTCGGTCGTTTCGCCCGGATTGCTCGGCGAAAATTTTGTCCATCTGGCGCAAGCCTCCTCTTTGTGCGGCGCGTGCAAAGACGCCTGCCCTGTGGACATTGATCTGCCGAAATTGTTGACTCGTGTCCGCGCGGGCGAGACAACGGATCAAGCCAATGGCTTGGACCCGTTTGCAAAGATCGGCTTGCAGATGTACAGCCGCATCGCACGGGACCCGAGGCTTTTTTCGGCTTCACAAAAATTCGCGGCGCTGACAACATTTCTCGTTTCCCCATTTTCGTCATGGTTTCGTATTCCCGCTTTCACGGGCTGGGGCTGCAGCAAGGATTTTCCGCGTTTCGCATCCAAGCCATTCAGAGAAAGATTTCAATATAAAAAAATAAATCTTGAAACGGAGTCCGACGTCTCCAGACGTTGGCCGCAAAGTCAGGAGACTTTGCACTCCGATTCAAACATCAAAAATAAAGTCGAACAATTCTCCGAAGAGCTGACCGCGCTT
>JAJYOH010000052.1 GCA_021796315.1 Chloroflexota bacterium | reverse complement strand
AATCCCGTTTCCAAGACTTTGTCCATCACGTTGAATCCGATCTTTTAGTTCCTTCACGCCTGCCTCCAGATAAATTTTGGTCTAGACACATTTTACCACTCGCCGCACAACCGCCGTCATTATGTATCTGTGATATGAGCATGAAGTATCCTGTATGCAGCAGGAATAATTCTGCGGCTTCGCGGCGCATTTTTATTTTTCAATAAAAGCACCGCCCCAATTTTTAACATGCCCACATGAGTCCTGCATGAAGGCCATTTTTATACTGTGTTAGAATCTTGCCGTGATTGAACGGACTTTGATCTTACTGGCGTCCAACTCCCCACGCCGCAGGGAATTGATCGCTTTGGGGAACTGGATGTTCAACGTTTCCGTCCCGGATGTGGATGAGAGCCGGAATCCGGGAGAAGCGCCTGCGGATTACGTGCGAAGACTTGCTGAAACCAAAGCTCATGCAGCGGTTGCCAATGCGCGTGCTGAACACATCATCGTTGCCGCCGATACCGCCGTGGTGGATGGCAGTGAAATCCTCGGCAAGCCCAGGGATATAGCTGTTGCTGTGGAAATGCTTCAACAATTGCGTGGACATACGCATCAAGTCTATACCGGGCTGTCGGTTCTCAGCGTGAGGGATGGGCGCAGTATCACCGAGGTCTGCGTGACGGATGTTCCCATGCGGAACTACAGCGACGACGAAATCAACGCTTACGCCCTGACCGGCGATCCGCTCGATAAAGCCGGGGCTTATGCCATTCAACATTCACGCTTTCAACCGGTTGAAAAAATGAATGGTTGTTTTGCATCCGTGATGGGATTGCCTTTGTGCCATCTCACGCGCGCCCTGCGAAAACTCGATGTCACGCCCAACGCGGATATTCCGAACAATTGTCAAACTTATTTGCATTATCAATGTCCTGTCTCGCGTTCGATTTTGCGCGGTGAACAGGTTGGATAAAAAGGTAAACGCATGAAACCATTTCGCTGGATTCAATTGATCCTGATGCTCGTCTTGCTGGCCGCCTGCGCGCCGACTACGGTCAATGGCACGCCTCGGCCCGGCTTTTCGTTTTTTCCGACATCCACGCCGCTGCCCACTGCTTCAATTGGCATAACCCGTGCGCCGGACGCTGAGACGCCCATGCATAATTTTCTCGATGCACTTAAGAACGGCGATTACGCTACCATGTATGCCTTGTTGTCAAAGGACACCCAGGCTTCGATAACGCAGGATGCTTTTAGCAAAAAATACAACGATGCCCTTAATACCATGAGTGCAGGCACATTGGATTATGAAGTGCTGACCCAATTGCTCACTCCATCCACTGCACAGGTTGGATTTCGAGTCATCTATCATACTGCCCTGGTGGGAGACATTCAACGCGACATGGTCGCGAACTTCATCCTTGAGGCCGGACAATGGCGCCTCAAATGGGACGATGGCCTGATCCTGCCCGAACTGGCGGGTGGCAACACCCTGAAAATGGATTACCAAATCCCGGCCCGCGGCAATATCTATGACCGTAACGGCCTGTCCATCGTTGGTCAGGCGGACGCGTACGCGCTGGGAATTACCCCCGGCAACTTAAACGGAAAATCCGAAGGGGTTCTGGTTAGTGAACTATCGACGCTATGCGGGATTCCGGTGGATACCATTAAGGCCAAATATGCGAACGCCGGGCCGGATTGGTATGTCGCGATTTGCGATGCTGCTGCTGATGAAGTTAAAGGCGTTTTGAATCTTGGCATCGGTGGTCTTACGGTTAATCCGTACACCTCGCGCATATATTTTAATCAGGGGATCGCACCACAGGTGGTCGGTTATATGCAGCTCATCAATCCCGCACAGGTGGATGAGTATCGCCGCAAAGGTTATCGCGGTGATGAGCGAATTGGCCAGGCCGGTATTGAAAAGTCCATGGAACCTTATTTGGCAGGCAAACACGGTGGCACGCTTTGGGTGGTCGATCCCAGCGGTAACCTGAAAGCTAAATTAGGTGAAAGCCAACCCCAGCCCGCCGACTCGGTCTATTTGACGCTTGATAAAAACTTGCAGGAAAATGCGCAAACCGTCTTGCAGGGCTTCAAAGGTGCGATAGTTGTTGTGGAACGCGATACTGGCCGCGTACTGGCGATGGCTTCTTCGCCCAGCTATGACCCAAACTTGTTCGATCCCAACAACTTCAATAATGGCTACTTGATGAACGACCTGCTTAATAGCCAGGATAAGCCTCTCGTCAATCGAGCCACACAAGGCGAGTTGCCGCTCGGCTCGGTCTTCAAGGTCGTTACATTTTCAGCCGCATTAGATAGTGGTTTGTATGAGCCTCAAACGACCTACGATTGCCAGTATGATTTCACCGAGCTTCAAAAATATGGAGGTCCAACCCTGCACGATTGGACATGGCAACATTGCCAGGACCGTCAGGCGGCTGGTAAACAATGTGATACCTCGGATAGCAAACCCTCTGGTCTGTTGACTCTGCCCGAAGGTTTGATGCGCTCATGCAACCCATATTTCTGGCACATCGGCCTTGATCTTTATAACAACAATCGCGCAGGCGATATCGCCAACATGGCTCGCGCTTTTGGCCTCGGCGCCCCGACCGGTATCAACGTCGTGCCTGAAGCTTCCGGAAATATCGATATACCCACCAACCCGATCGATGCAACCAACCAGGCTATCGGTCAGGGAACGGTGACGGTGACGCCGCTTCAAGTGGCGCGCCTGATCGCTGCCATCGGCAACGGCGGGACCTTGTACCGGCCTCAACTGGTCGAGAAGGTCATCCCGGTCCAGGGTGACCCGATCAGCGTTTTCAAGCCCGAAGCGACTGGTACCCTGCCCGTGCGTCCGGATAATCTCAAGACGCTTCAAGACGCAATGTTCAGCGTTATTCACGATCCACTTGGAACGGCATACTATCGTTTTATTGGATTGAATTTCAATATATATGGAAAGACCGGCACGGCCGAATCGGGGAATGGCAATTCGCACGCCTGGTTTGCGGGCTATACAGATGATGTAAAGGATACCGGCCTGCCCGATATTGCAATAGCCGTTGTTTTGGAGAATCAAGGCGAAGGTTCCGATTGGGCCGCTCCGCTCTTCAGGGCCATAATCGAATCTTATTATTATGGTAAACCTCAGTCTCGTCCCTGGTTCTCATCTGGTTTTGGCTCGCCACTCTACACTCCCACACCGCTTGGCGGCATCCCGACCAAAACAAAACCGTAAACTATTTTGTGGCGGAATCAATTTATCCTGGTTTGATCATCAAGGCCCAATCTGGTTTCTTCACCGTTGAAACCGGAGAGGGCCTTGTGGTTTGCCAGTTGCGCGGAAAACTGAAACAAGGCAGAGCCGTTGGCGACATTGCTGCGTTGGGAGATCATGTCCGCATCACGGTTTTGGATGATGGCTCCGGTGTGATCGAAGAGGTCGAACAACGGAAGCAGGCCATCGTCCGGCTCGACCCGCGACCTCAAGGCGTGTACCAGCAAATTTTGCTGGCCAATGCCGACCAGGCTTTGTTCGTCTTCGCGTGCGCGAGTCCGAGTCCGAAATTAAAAATGCTCGACCGATTTTTGGTCATCGCCGAAAAACAAAAAATCCCGCCGGTCATTGTTGCGAATAAAGTTGATCTTATCGAAGATGCCCCAAAAATTTTCGGTATGTATGAAGCGCTTGGTTATCGCGTGATCTATACCTCGGCAGAAAAAAATATCGGCGTGGACGAATTGCATGATGCGCTAAAAAATAAAATCTCTGCGCTGGCCGGGCCGAGCGGCGTGGGAAAATCAAGTTTGTTGAATGCGATCCAACCCGGGCTTGGACTCGCGGTCAATGAGATCAGCGCGGCGATGGACAAAGGCAAACACACAACGGTGGTGCGCCAATTATTTCCGCTCAAAGATGGCGGTTATGTGGCCGACACGCCCGGCTGGAAATCGCTGGCACTGTGGGATACGCACCCCGAAGAGATCGACGCGTATTTTCCTGAGTTTGCGCCGCTCGTTGCCGAATGTCAGTTCAGCGATTGCACGCACACGCATGAGCCGGGCTGCGCGGTGCTGGACGCGTTGAAAGCCGGAAAAATTTTCCCTGAACGATACGAATCTTTTTTGCGTTTGCGTGACGGCAGAGAATAAAATTTTCATCCACTAATCTCCGCGAATTTACGCGAACTTAAATATTCGCGATCATTGGCGTGAATTCGCGGATTGCTTTTTCCTTGACACCAGACACCTGAAACCTGATACTTAATCCCGATGACTGAAAACTGGAATCTACTCGGACATGAATGGGCTGTGGACATGCTTCGCCAGCACGTCGCACACGATACTGCGCGTCACGCCTATCTTTTCGCGGGACCTCCGGGCGTGGGGCGGCGGACTTTGGCTTTGCGCTTCGCCCAGGCCTTGAACTGCACACAGACCATCGAGCCGGGAATCCCATGCGGCAAATGCCGTGACTGCAAACAGATCGAAGCGATGCAGCATCCCGACCTGACCATCATTCAAGCGGACTCTGAAGGCGGCACTTTGAAAGTGGATCAAGTTCGTGAAGCGCGCCGCTCATTGACTCTAAAACCTTATCAGTCAAAATATCGTGTGGCGATCTTTCTTCGCTTTCAGGAAGCCAACGATAATGCTGCCAATGCTTTGCTCAAAGTTTTGGAAGAAGCGCCATCCTATGCGGTTTTGATCCTGACTGCCGATAATCCCGAGGCAGTTTTACCGACCATTCTTTCGCGCTGTGAAGTTTTACGTCTGCGTCCCGTGCCGGTGGAAATTGTCGGATCGTTCTTGAAAGAAAAAGGCGCGGACGAAGAATCAGCGCGGTTAATTTCGCACATCAGCGGCGGGCGTCCCGGTTATGCGCTGCGGCTGATGCAGGATTCGTCGGCGTTGGAATTTCGTGCGGAAAAACTCGCTGACTTGCAAACCCTGCTGCCATCTTCACGCGTGGATAAATTTTCTTATGCCGATAAACTTTCCAAGGATAAAGATGCGATGCGCCGCGTATTGATGGTTTGGGTTTCATTCTGGCGCGATGTTCTATTGCGCGTGGGCGGCGCGTCCACGCCGATCGCAAATGCGGATTCAGTGCAGGAAATAGAATTCTTGGCGGGACTCGTTTCGTTGTCAGATGTGAGGCGCGTGGTCGCTGATCTCGAAAAAGCGTTGGAGCGGCTGGATGCAAATGTCAACGCGCGTTTGCTGGCGGAAGTCCTTTTGCTCGACTGGCCGAAGGTTTGATTCATGTCGAAGATTTGCATTGTGCCCGCTGTGGACGGAATCGGAGGCGGCGCATCGTTCCGAAATAAATTCGAAGCCGGATTAAAAGTCCGCGGCGTGGATGTGACTCGCGATCCTGATGATTCTCCCGATGCGATTTTGATTTTGGCTGGCACAAAAAATCTCATGCCATTGTTCCGCGCAAAAAAACGCGGCGTGAAAATCGTCCAGCGGCTCGATGCGATCAACTGGGTGCATCGCAAACGCAACACGGGACTCAAACATTTTATCCGCGCCGAATACGGCAATTGGAATTTATCTTTTATTCGCTCACGCATCGCCACGCATATTTTGTATCAGAGCGAATTTTCAAAACGCTGGTGGGAAGACTGGTACGGCGATGCGCGCAAACCTTTTACAATTGTTCACAACGGTGTTGATTTAAATATTTATTCGCCGCATGGCGCGGGCGAGCTTTCATCCGAACGTTTTCGTTTGCTGGTTGTCGAGGGAAGTTTGGGCGGCGGCTACGATATGGGTTTGGATAATGCGATTGTATTGGCTGAAACACTTGCTGAAAAATTCAACTTCACGATGGAATTGATGGTGGTCGGAAAAATTTCCGATGAACATGCGGCGCGTGTTCAATCGCGCGCGCGCATTCCGATCATTTGGCAGGGCGCGGTGCCGCGTGAAAAAATTCCAGAGATCGACCGCTCCGCGCATTTGCTGTTTTCCGCAGACTTGAACGCGGCCTGCCCGAATTCCGTCATCGAGGCGCTGGCTTGCGGGTTGCCTGTGGTGAGTTTCGATACTGGCGCGCTGAATGAATTGGTTGTTGGCGATGCGGGACGACTTGTGCCGTACGGCGGCGATCCGTGGAAATTGGACAAGCCGGACATTTCTTCGCTGGCAGATGCCGCCGCGGAAATCATCCGCAATCAACCGCGCTTTGGGGCGGGTGCGCGCGCCCAGGCTGAGAAATCCCTCGGGCTTGATCTGATGACCGACCGCTATTTGAAATTTTTGCTGGAGAAATAACCACAAAGTCACGAAGGCGCGAAGTCACAAAGATTTTTAAAATTTGAGTCTTAGTGTCTTGGAGTCTTCGTGGTAAATTTTTTGGAGGATTAAATGGATCAGGAAGTTTTGGATTTTCTTTTGAAGCACATGAAGGGCATTCAGGAAAATAATATTGCCTCATATCACGAAACCACCGCCGAAGAATTGACTCTTTACGAGTGGTGGGTCACGCCGCAGAGAATTGACGGTTTGCCTTTCCACGAATTCATGATGAACTCCAACGCCGAGCGTGGAACTGTTTTCGGCGCTGATGCTAAACAAAAGGCTGAGTCTCGTTTTGATTTATCCAATCTCTTGATCCAGCGTTATGGTGATACCGCCATTGCCAGTTACACCTTGTTGACCAGCACTACGTTGCCCGAAGGTGTGCAAGTTGTCGCGCACAACGAAACGCGCGTGATGGTTAAACAGAATGGGCAATGGAAAGTTGTCCATGTGCATAAATCTCCGTCGTGGCCCGCGCCGCATGTGCAACCCAAATGATTTTTAACCACCAGGACTCAAAGGCGCTAAGGCGCTAAGTTTTTGTGGGTTTTGAGGAGGATGTTCATGCAGGAAAATACATTGCAGCCTTTATCTCCAGAAGACGAACGTATCGCAAAGTTGATTGTCGATTCGGCTTTTGCTGTGCATAAAACTTTGGGTCCGGGACTTCTTGAAAATATTTATGAACCTTGTTTTTGTCATGAACTTGGAAAACGTAGTTTGGAATATAAAAGGCAAGTTGTTGTGCCATTGGTTTATGATGGAATAAAATTCAGCGAGGGACTGCGTCTCGATGTTCTCGTGAGCGGACGAATAATTTGTGAATTAAAATCGGTGGAACAATTATTGGATGTTCATCTCTCTCAAGTTTTAACCTATTTGAAGCTCACAGAAAATCGTCCCGGTTTTCTGATTAATTTCAACGTTCCCTTAATCAAGAATGGAATTAAACGCATCATTCTTTAAAACTTAGTGACTTCGAGTCTTTGTGCCTTTGTGGTAATTCAATGAGCCAATATTTTCACGGACATCTTGCGCTTCAACAGCGCGTGCTTCCAACCTATCGCGCGCCATTCTTCGACTTGCTTGCGCGCTCGTGCGACCGCATGAGTTTTTTTGCTGGTCTGCCTCTGCCCGAAGAAAATATTCTCAGCGCAAAAAGTTTGCAGGTTGCAAATTTCACGCCCGCCGAAAACATCCATCTATTTCGCGGCGCGTTCTATCTTTGCTATCAGCGCGGATTTACAAACTGGCTCGCCGAAAAAAATCCCGATGCTTTGATCGTCGAAGCGAACCCAAGATATTTGGCGACATCGTCCGCCGTGAGGTGGATGCACGCACGCGGACGAAAAGTCATCGGCTGGGGATTGGGCGCGCCGCCCCTCACATCGACCTCTCTCCCAAAACCTGGAGAGCGACACAAGTTGAGGGCATGGCGGCAATTTTTGAATCAATTTGACGGACTCATCGCATACAGTCAGCGCGGTGCGGAAGAATATGCGGCGTATGGATTCCCGCGCGAGAAAATTTTTGTTGCATACAATTCTGTTTCCCCTCGCCCCTTATCCCCTGCACCTTTGCGACTTTCAACCTTCAACCTTCAACCAACAATTCTTTTTGTTGGACGATTGCAGGCACGCAAGCGAGTTGATTCATTGTTGCGCGCTTGTGCGGAATTAAATAAAAATATTCGCTTGATCATCGTCGGCGATGGGCCGGAGCGACAAAAATTGGAGTCGCTTGCGAAACAGATTTATCCGTCAGCGGAGTTTAGCGGAGCCAGGCATGGGGACGAGTTGAAGCCTTATTTCGCGCAAGCCGATCTATTCGTCCTGCCCGGAACCGGAGGTCTGGCTGTTCAGGAAGCCATGTCGAACGGATTGCCGGTCATCGTGGCGAAAGGCGATGGCACGCAGGATGACCTTGTCCGCGAAGGGAATGGCTGGCAAATCCTGCCGGATAATTATGATGCACTCGTCGCAACGATGCGTGACGCATTATCAGACGTGGGCCGTTTGCGAAAGATGGGCGAGGAATCTTTTCGCATCGTTTCGGAAGAAATCAATTTGGAAAAGATGGTTGAAGTTTTTATCGACGCGTTGAATTCGTTTTAGCGTTGTATACTTAATCAATGGAGAGCCTCGCGTACATTCCCGGACTCAAACCCGCTGACCCAGGCCCGCTTTCGCGGTTCATTCCTCCGCTGGAAGAAGGCGTGGTTTCGACGTGGCTCTCGCATCATTCCTCGACTTCAAGCTGGCTGCTCGACCCATTCGGATTCTCACCCAAACTTGTTCTCGAAGCTGCGCGCGCCGGATATCGCGTGCTGGTCACGGTCAATAATCCCATCACGCGTTTTTTAGTTGAGATGGCCGCCAGCCCGCCGACAGAATCGGATTTCAAAGCCGCGTTGGCAGACCTGGCCGTGGTCAAAAAAGGCGATGAGCGGCTCGAGTCTCATCTGCAATCTTTATATCTGACCACGTGTGAAAAATGCGGGCATGAGGTTTTCGCCCAATACTTTTTATGGCGCAAGGGGGATGAAGCGCCGTTCGCTAAAAACTATGAATGTAAAGAATGCGGCGACTCCGGCGAGAAGCTGGTCACGCCTGAAGATGCGGAGCGCGCGAAAAAAATCGCAGCCACGGATGGACTTCATCGCTCGCGCGCGTTCGAGCGCGTGGCGGCATTGCATGACGATGACCGTTCCTACGCCGAAGAAGCCATCCAACATTATTTGCCGCGCCCGCTTTATGCGCTGACCACGGTCATTAATCGCCTCGATAGTTTGAATCTATCTGTTGAACGCCGCCGCGCATTGACCGCGTTGATCCTCGCGGCGTGCGACGCAGGCAACACGTTGTGGGCGCATCCATCTGAACGACCGCGGCCAAAACAACTCAGCACGCCGAATCAATTCCGCGAGCACAACATTTGGATTCAGCTCGAGCGTGGACTCGGCTTGTGGACCGAAACCGCTTCGAGCGTCCCGTGTGTGGCGTGGCCGAATAAACTTCCAGAGACGGGCGGCATCTGCATTTATGAAGGCCGTCTCAAAGACCTGGCGCACGAGGTCAAAAAAGAAATTCCCATCGCGGCGGTGATCGGCTCGGTGCCGCGGCCGAATCAGGCATTCTGGACTCTTTCGGCTTTGTGGGCTGGATGGTTGTGGGGCAGCGATGCAGTCGAGCCTTTTAAGATCGCATTGCGCCGCCGTCGTTACGATTGGGCCTGGAACGCAACCGCACTGAACGCGGCTTGTGTTCATCTTTTTGATTTGCTGGCGTTGGGCACATCGTTCTTCGGATTGCTGCCCGAAGTTGAACCGGCGTTTTTATCATCCGCGTTGACGGCGGCGGAAGCGGCGGGATTTAATTTGAAAAGCCTCGCGCTGCGAACGGAGCTTGATCCAGTTCAAATTTTATGGGAACGCGGCGAACACCTAAAACACGAAGTTGAAAAGCCGGATGTTGAAATCGTCCGCAAGGAAATCGAATCGCATTTGACCGAACGCGGCGAACCGGCAAGTTATTTGCATGTCCACGCTGCGGGATTAATTGCGCTGGCCGAATCGCATACTTTGAAACAAGCCGGCCAGGAATTCGATGAGGCGTTGCGCGGCGCGCAAACGTTGATCGAATCTGCATTGAAGGATGATGCGAGGTTCGTCCATTTTTCGGGCGGCGAAAATGTGGAGACCGGTTTGTGGGGATTGCCAAAAATATCTGAGAAGGAATCTCTCGCCGATCGCGTCGAAGTGTCCATCGTAAATTTTTTGCAGAAGAATCGCGAAAGCATTTATCTCGAGATCGAAGATGATCTCAATCCGCGTTGTGTGGGATTGATGACTCCGTCCAAAGGACTGATCTACGCGGTGTTGAATTCATACGCCGAAAAATCCGGCGCGGATTGGAAACTGCGCGCGGAAGATGTCGCTTCGGCGCGGCGGGCGGAGTTGAAGAAGATAAAAGAGATGCTCGGCGATATTGGCGGGCGTTTGAAATATAAAGTTAAGCGGGAAGAAAAATTTTTGATCTGGGAAGAGAACGGCCAGCCTGCCCGCGTGTTTTATGTTTTGGCGTCAGCATTAATTGGGCGCGCGCTGGCGGAAATAAATCATCCGCCTGAAAAAATGATGCTGGTCATCCCCGGCGGACGCGCGGCGCTGGCCGCTTACAAGGAGCAGCGCGACCCGGCCCTGGCGGAGCGGTTAAAAAATTATCGGTTGGTAAAATATCGTTTGGTGCGCGCCCTGTCCGAGGTCCCGATTCTGACGCGGGAAACATTCGAGGAACAGATCGTCAGCGATCCGGTCGAGCAGTCGAAAGGCCAGTTGATGATGTTCTAAAATAAATTCAATAGGAGCAGAGAAATGAAAAGGATTTTTTATTTATTAGTGTTCGCCGCTTTTTTCCTTTCTTCCTGCGGCGGCAATGCCGCACCGGCAGCGACTCAAGCCCCGGCCACGCAAACATCGACGGCGCAAGTTTCCACGTCAACGCCGGTCACGCCAACGTCGACGGCAATGCCGGCCACGACTGTGCCGCCAACTTCTGCAATCGTGAATCCTCCCGATTGCACGAACTCCGCATCCTTCGTGACCGACATCACCGTGCCGGACAATACAAATTTCAAACAAGGCTACAAGTTCAATAAAGTGTGGCGCATAAAAAATACCGGCGCCTGCACATGGACGGAACAATACACGGTTGTGTTTTCCGATGGCGATCAAATGAGCGCGCCGGATTCTGTTCCGCTTAGCGTGACCAAACCCGGCGATACAACCGACATCGCCATGGACATGGTCGCACCGAATCAGGTTGGAACTGCGCGCGCCAATTTTAAAATCCACACACCGTCGGGTGATGTGATGCCGATCGATCAGAACCCGCTTTTATGGGTCACGATTTATGTCAGCGCATCCACCGCGGACAACGCCAACAGCGCGACAAGCGCTCCTTCGGGAACGGGAACCGCTGCCGGGTCCGCGGCCGGAAGCGCAACCACGCCGGGACTCCTCACGTCAACTTGTAATTTCACCGTCGATCAGGCGCGCGTGAATCAAACCGTGGATGCCATCAACGCCTATCGCACGAAAAATGCGTTGCCCGCTTATGTGGTCAACCCCGATCTCGTAACTGCCGCGCAATCTCACGCCGCCGACATGGCTTGCAACAATCTTTTCATTCACACAGGTTCGGACGGCTCGACGCCCGCCTCGCGCGTGGCGGCCACCGGTTATGTCGCCTCGTCGCTTTCTGAAAATGTTTATGGAAGTTATCCTCCGCTGACTCCTTCGGGCGTGGTGGTTTGGTGGGCCACCGATCAGATAGATCCACGCCATAATGAAAATCTGCTCAGTTCGAAATTCACGCAGATCGGCGTGGGCTACGCATTCTTCAACAATTATGGTTATTACGTTGTGGATTTTGCCGCGCCATAATTTGATAGAATCAATTCATGCGAAAAATTCTTTTGATGATTTTCACGGCGGCCTTTTTGTTAAGCGGATGCATCACCATCTCGAACGCAAACGCGACTCCTACTGCGCCTCTTTTTGTGACCTCGACCCTGCCGCCGTCAAACACGCCCCCGCCTTCACGGACGCCGACTCCGCCAACCTCCGCGCCGACGCTGGCGGTTACTCCGCAGGCCAACTGCAAAGATAAAGCCATCCTCGTCCAGGATGTGACCATCGCCGATGGCACGAACGTTCCGCGCGGAAGCAAGTTCACTAAAACGTGGAAACTGCAAAACACAGGTAATTGTCCGTGGACGAATTACACAGTTGCCTTCGTTTCCGGCGACCGCATGAGCTCGCCTGACTCTGTGCCTGTCCCGCAAACTTTGGCTGGCAAGCCCGTTGACGTTTCCGTTGATCTGGTCGCGCCGACAACGGACGGTTCATACACAGGTTTTTTTGAATTGGATAACTCGAGTGGACAGCCGCTTGCCATCGGCATCGAAAAAACATTCTGGGTCAAGATCGTGGTGGGCGCCGTCACGCAGACAGCGCCGCCCGGCACGCCTGTCAGCGGAGGAACACCGGCGGCCGCGCCCACCGGTCCGCTTAGCTGCAAGTATGTTGGCAGTCCGTCGTATCCGAGTGACATTGCGAACATGATCAATTCAGCGCGCACAAAGGCCGGTCTTTCCGCGCTGGCGATTGACACACAATTGACTGCCGCCGCGCAAGGTCACAGCAATGACATGGCCTGTTTCGGATTATTGAGTCACACCGGCTCGAATAGCTCGACGCCGTACCAGCGCGTTTCGGCCAGCGGCTACACCGGAACTTTTCGCCAGGAAATTATTTATGCGGGCGGCTCGTCGCAGGATGCCTTCAATTGGTGGATGGGCGATCAGGTTCATCACGATGCGATCCTTGATCCAACTGCGACGGAGATGGGCGTGGGTTATTCCTACGTCGCAGACAGCGCCTACGGCGGATATTTCACCGTTGATTTTGGCGCAAGATAAAAAGAAGGTCACGCTTGCAACGTGACCTTCTTTTCTATTTCCATAATTTTGCCAACTCATTTAGCGATCTGTAAAACGGCTCGATGCTGGGGATGAAATGCCGCTCATCCTTTGCGTGCGGACCAACGCCGGATTGCCCCCACACAACGGCCTGACCGCCGGGCGCGAATCTCGCGCTTGTGCCGGGGAGTTTTCTTCCGATTCGCGGCTCGGACCCGGAAGCCTGCTTCACTGCTTCGATCAACGCTTTCAACGCTGGATTATCCGGGTCGCAGGCTACGCCATTTTCCATCACGGAAAATTTTGCTTCCAATCCATTCTCCGCGCAGTAACTTTCAACCTTCAACTTTAAACCGTCAACATCATCCTGCGGAATCGGACGGATTTCCACGCCGAGAATTCCTTCCGCGGCGGTGACGTTGTACACGCCTGTCGTGCCGACGTTGATGAACGGGAATTTCGCCTGCGACTGCCAGCCGTCCGCGGATTTGAGTGTGAGATGTTTGGCAAAGATTTCATTGAGCGCCGAACGTGCCGCAATTAATTTCTCGCTCAAGTCGCCCGCGCCTGCCACACCTGAATGACCTTTTGCGCCGCGCGCGATTACATCGAAGCGCATCACGCCGCGATTCTCGATGCAGATCTCGCCGAAGAGTTCGTTGCCTTTTTCGCCAGTCCGTTCACCGGCGATGAACAAGGCAGGGGTAAACCTTCCGAAGGTTGAAGAACCTTCCGAAGGTTCTTTCATCAATTCTTTTAAAACGAACGGCGTGCCCCAGGCTTCGGCCTCGCCATTTTCTTCATTGCCGACCAGAAGCAGTGAAATATTCGGGAACGGCTTGCCTGCTTTCAAAGTATCTTTCATCCAAACCAAATAGGTTGCGACCACAGTTTTCATATCCGCCGCACCGCGACCGTATAAATAATCGCCGTCGATGCGCGGGATGAATTGCGAATCGTCCGGTTCGGGTTCGACCACGTCGAAGTGACCGGTGAGCAGGATTGAGTTCTCTCTCACTCCAGCCCCTCTCCCGCTGGGAGAGGGGGAAGGGGTGAGGGAGAACTCCGCAAACACCGCCGGATATTTTCCATCGAAATATTTCGGCTCCAGGCCATTGCCGCGCAAATAATCATGGATGAATGTCCCGGCGCGATGGACTTCGTCGAGACGTTCGTTCGGACAAGCAGTGACGGATGGGATGCGGATCAGATGTTGGGCGAGGTCGAGAATCTCAGCCGTCTTGTTTGGATAATTCGTCTCGATCACGATTCCGCTCGAGGGGCGGAAGCGAACCGGAAGCTCGGGATGTTCACGCGCTTCTTCGCGGGCATGCTGCAAAAATTCACTGAGCTTTTCAGAGTCGCCGTTGAGTCCCGCATACTTCGCGGCGATCTTTTCCACATCCGCGCTGACTTGAACTTCGCGTTCGTAAGCCATCTCGCGCAAAACCGTGACCGGCACTTCATCATTCGCGCCGAGTTCGACGCGCAGCCGCGAGCGGATTTTTTCAGCGGTGTTCGGCCCGCCCTCGGACATTTCGACCAGCGGGATTAAATCCTCCCATTGACCGAGCGCCTCGGCCAACGGCTTGAGTTCGTTCAATGTCCACTTTAAAAATTCGCGCATCTTCATCGGCTTGGCTGTGAACGGATTTTCGATCTCGGCACGCAAGCCATGCTGCGCCGCGAGTCGCTCATTAGCACGCGCGCGTGGAATATCTTCGCGGTCGTAACGGAATGAGCGTGCAAATTTTGGATCAGCATAGAAACGCAGAAGCAAAAGATTTTTCAGAGTCAGATTCGCGATGTCAACTTCGAGTGGGTTGCCGCCGTCGTCGGTGCGGACTTCGACGCGTCCCATCGGTAAATTAATGCGCGCCATCAAATTTTGCTTTTCAATTTGCCGCGCCATTTCTTCCGCAGGCGCAGCCTCGCCGATCGAATAAAGTCCGCGCTTGTAAAGATCGTCGAGTTGGTCGCTCGTCGTTGAAATGAGCCGTTCGACGGGTTCGGCAAACGAACGGGCGCGCACCGGAGTCCAGTTGTTGTTGCCGAAGCGCACGCCGCGCCGCACGAGGTCATAAGAAATTTGCAAATAATCTTCGTACGACCGATACAGATCGGGCATATCCATTTCTGCGGGATTCGGAAAAGTTAAATTGCGGACTGAATCATTTTCGGTGAGGATGACAACCGGCCGTCCGCCTCGCACCTGCGCTTGAAGCGGGGTGCTGGCCGAAGTGGCGATGAACAAGCTGGCGAATGCTCGCAACAACCTCGCAGAGGCAATGTAAAACTCGGACTTGTAATCATCGAGATGTTTGTCGCCGCGCTCGGATGCGGGCAGATGCATGAAGTCCCACGCAAGAAGCGGCTCGGGCAAAGACATGTTGACGTGAATGCCAGCCGTCGCAAGCGTGTCGCCGTAAAGATCGACACAGCGTTCGAGATAGCGACGTTTTGCAATCGCCCAGTTTCCCGGAATTGATTCGTGATTGATGGCCGTCAGGAAAATTAAATTTCCATGCCAGTAGAAAAGCCGCTCGCCGAATTCCTTGCCCGCGCGTGACAATGAATTCATCATCACGGCTTCCATCAGGCGCGCTTCGTACGCCGCGCCGCGCTGACTGAAATACGGGCGCGTGGCAAATTCCACCATCCAGTGAAAAACTTCAAGCTGGGAAAATTTTGCCAGCCACGGAGGCAGACATTTTGCGCGCAAATAATCCACGAAGGATTGCTGCGCCGGACCAGTTCCCACCGTGAGCAATGGACGAAATTGCTCGTCGAGCAGATTCCATTCGAGCTCGAAGCCATTCAGTCCGCCATCGGGCTTTTGCTCCTGCGCGGATTTGACGGCCAGTTTATATTTTTCTGCAAATTGTTGAGGGTCGTAAGCCATAAGTTTTCACCAGAGATGAACAAAGATAAACGAAGATAAATACAACGGACCACGAAGAGCGCAAAGATTCTTTTCTTGTTTTTCCTTTGCGCACTTCGCGTGCTTTGCGGTTAATTAACCTTTGAGCGCATTCAACCCTTCCATCAATCGCTTGAACGCGCCTTCGGTTTTTTCGGCAGGCGTCGCATATGAGAAGCGAATCCAATCGTTACCGAACGGAGAGAAGAACGCGCCAGGGACGATTGCCACGCCGTGTTCTTCAGCAAGATATTGTCCGAGCGGTTCGCTGTCCGCCAGACCTTTGGCTTTGATAAATTCACCGACGTTCATAAAAGCGTAATAGCCTTTGCCGAGAATATATTGAAGCCCGCTGGCATCGAGCAGACCCTTCAATACTTTGCGGCTGGCATTGGTCGGCTCGACGATGGTCTTCGACGCTTCAGCGTATCCCATTTCATAAGCGGCCATCGCAACCGCCAGCGAATAAAAGGATGGGATGATACCGTGCGAGGCGCGTGCCACAATAAACTTGATCACGCTTTCGTCTGCGAGTAAATGGCAATTGCGAATGTTCGAGCCGCCGAGAGATTTTGTAATCCCATCCAGGAACATCAGTCGCTTGCGTTCTTCGGGCGTGAAGAATTTCAGGAATGTATTGATGTCGTTTGGTTGCTCGTCAGTCACATAGTGATACATCCAATCGAATAACACGAAAGCCACGCCCGTCTCCAGCGCAGACTTGGCCAACGAAACCATCTTTTCAGTTGGCGTGGTCAGGCCGGTTGGGTTGTCTGGGTTCGTGATAACGAGACCCGCCACCTTGCGTCCGGTTTGAGCCGCAACTTTTACGCACTCTTTAATTCCATCTTCAGAGTAAGCCCAGCCTTGCGCGGGATCGCCCGGCGCCCACATCACGTTCGCGCCTACGCCGTACGGCCCCCAGTTGTACGAAATCCACGGCACGCGCGAAACGATCACCGCGTCGCCTTCGCGCCCATGACCGAGAACCATCATCGCTTGATAAGCCTTGACCAGCGCATCGCGTCCGCCCGCGGTGCCCAACACGTTGGCCGGCCCCCAACCGAGGCCTGGATCGAGCTTCCAATAT
This sequence comes from Chloroflexota bacterium, assembly GCA_021796315.1. The sequence continues at coordinate 1,141 of JAJYOH010000052.1, read as the reverse complement.
TGCTCGACAACAGCTTTGCGATATGCGTCTGTGCCGAAGGGCATATCGTAAGCGCTTCCGTGCTCGACCTGAAGCTGGTACGCGCGTTCGAGGATATTTTTCGGCACCCCCGGCAGCGACGCTCCGCCGTCGCCCTGTGATGCATCGAATGTTTTTGCGGTTGGATTTTTTTCTTTATACACCTTGAGCGACTTGTTGATGAGAAACATGCGTGACGGGGGAATATCCAGCATGTCGCGCAAGTGTCCGCTGACGGGAACAAGATTTTTATCGGGTACGGCATAGACTGGCGTGGTGTTGCTGATGTTCATAATTTCTTCTCCTTGGATAATAAAACGCCCCGAAGAATTTTCGGGGCGTTGGGTGTACTTAGTTGAAATGAACTTTTTGTCTCTGTTCACTGTCCAAATACCAGCGTCCCGGCACTGAGTTATGAGTGCGGGTGGTACGATTGGAATTAGTATCGACAATGAACTGGCTAAACATTGGGCGCAAGGATACCACCGCGTTGGATGAGCGTCAAGAAAGAGATTTGAATCATTTGACAGAGAAAAACCGGTGATGTTGTATGGATTAAAAAAAGACATTTCGTCACCCTTGACTTTAAATCTGAGGTCGTGTATAAAGTCGGTGGCGGTGGTCGAGGTGCCCCCCTCACCCCGATCATCGCCATGAATTATCGAACCGCTATCCAGCTAAGGATGGCGGTTTCTTTTTGCTTTATTCACTTGGGCGCTGGCGCGTCGGCTGGACGGAAATGGCATAACCGCAAATGCCATGACTCCGGGCCTGATCACCGAGACCGGGCTTTATCGCAACGCCGAGCCGGAACTGGTCAACCGGCTGACGCAATATTCCGGCGGGCGGACCAGCGTTCAGGGCGCGAATACAGCCATCTGGCTGGCCAGCGATCCCGAGATGGAAGGCGTGAGCAACAAGTTCTTTGAAGATCGTAAAGAGCGCGAGTGCGAGTTTAGAAATAAAGAGAACGAAGAAAGACTGTGGAAGATTTGCGAAGAGTTGGTAAATAAATAATCCCGCAAGGTCGGATGGATAAAAACTTGCCCCTGATGGATGTTGTTCATCAGGGGCTTTAACTAACCACCAACTCTCTACCGTACATCATAAGATTTTTACCGCA
>JAJYOH010000516.1 GCA_021796315.1 Chloroflexota bacterium | reverse complement strand
TCCTTGTGAAGTTTTAGCAATCCATCTTTTTCGCGGACGCAGTTCGGGCAACGCAAAATTTCAAGCAAATCTTTACTGACCATTTCTACTCCAATCCGGGCGCAATTTTACCATGCCAGCAGGCTGTCGGAGAATTCCATCAGCAGGCACTTTTTGCCGCGCAGAGCGCGAAGCTTTAAAAGCTATTCTTGGCGTTCCTGGCGTGCTTCGTGGTTCAAATTGGCGCTTTGCATCACGAAACACTGCTCTCCGACAGCCTGTTAGGATGCGGGCGGTCTGCAAATGCCTCTGCGCTCTGCAAGTTTCTGAGGGTCCGGGACGCCGGGCGCATATTCACAAACTGCCTGCCATGCTTGATAATGAGTTCTGAATTCATCCTGAAAAAGTATCGCGCCATTTTTTGAAACTGTACGCGTTACATCCACGTCCGCTCCATTGGCAGCCCAATCTGTTTGTTTTATCCCGCCTGGTTTCAAGTCAGAGTTTTGAACGAAGGACGGGGCGGGCGCCGGGACGATGTTTTGCGGGCCGGTTGTAGTCGAATTTACTGTGCGCCCATCGTAGGTTGAGTAAAATTTCCAAGTCAGCGAACGCGAACCCAAATCCACGCTCGTCTCCATCAAAACCCAGTAAGGGGAATTGTTAGTGAATTTAAAATCAACCAGCGGAAAATAGACGGTTGCATCCAGTCCCGCCAATTTCGGGTCACTCACACCACTGGAGGTCTCTTCATAATATGAAACGCGATACGCATGTGGGACTCGCTCCACCACGGGGAAGCCGGCAAAGAACACGGTGCGGAACAAGGTGGTGCTGACTTGACAGACGCCGCCGCCCACGCCCTTGATCGTGCGTCCACCGTAAATAATGAGCGCTTCGGTAAATCCATTATCCAGGCTCACATCACCCAGAGCCTGCCCCATCGAAAACGTTTCACCCGGAGCCACCAATACACCGTCAAAGCGCTCCGCGGCGGTTGTGATATTTTGAATACGTGCGGCGTTTGATCCCCAAAAATATGAAGTCTGCTGACCGTTCGGAAGCAGTTGCGTGATCCCCAATTGTTGTGCGGTAGCCGTGTCCGGCAGGGTCGGCTGCGTCTCTTGAATCACAAGCGGAATGGTATGCTCGCCTTTCAACAAGCCATCAGTAATCGCCTTGAGACTGGCATCCACATCCAGCTTGCGACCCGTGTTGGAAGGAGTCTTGGCAACCAACTGACCGGTAGCCTCGTTAAAGTGAAAGCGCGCGTTGGACGATTGCCGATCTACTTGTGTTTCGACTCCTGCCAACATCTGGCGCAAAGTATCGGGGTTGAGTGTCACCTGCACTTCAACCTTATCGCCGTTCTGCACGCGCTGAACGCCGATCATATTTGCCAATATTTGCACATCGTATACCCAGGGGCCAGGGTCGCTTGCCTGTGCGCTCGGAACGACCAATCGCAATGGCTGACTCAAAACCGAGCGCGCCGTTTCGGCCTGTGCGGAAACATCCTTGATCGTTGGCTGTGTTTCCTGCACAATCAGTGGCACTTCGCCATCACTAAAAGATTGCAGCTGCGTGCTCAAGTACAACAGGGTCGCATTCACATTGAGCGCACGCCCCGGCTGACCCGGCTTGGCAACTACCTCCGTCCCCTGGAGTTGCAGGCTGGCTTCGACCACTGGCTGATTGACCTGTTGCGAAAGCGCCTGCAAATATTGATACGCGACGCGTTGGTCAAAAACAACAACCGGGGCGACCTTATAACCAAAGCCCTTCGCGCGGATCTGTCCGCTCAGCGCGCCGAACAATCCGCCGCTTCGCCCCAGACGGTAGGCGGCCTCCGCGCTGGACGACGCATCGAACACCATGCCTAACTGCGCCGGAGACGCAACCCAGACTTTATCTCCATCACGAAACAGCACTTTACCGTTGATCGGATAGGAAAGAGTCTGGTTTAATTTCAATGCCGCAGTTTGTGGCGATAGGCCTGAAAGGTCCACGCCTGCAACCGAAACACCGGGGAAGATTCGGCCTGCGTAAACAAGTTGATATCCTACCACCCAGGCAAGAATGATACCCATAAACACAAACAGACCAGCGACTAAGGCCGCCGCGATCTGAGCCAGCACAGGAACACGACGTTGAGCGGGGTAGGTTAGTGTAGACATGGAGAAAATTATACCTGCTTGCAAAAATTACAGATTACAGCCACTTAAGAAGATTATGCAAGAACTGACGGCAGACTAGGTTTATTTGTTCCGCTTGAACACCAGGCCGGGGATCATCATCGGCGTGGCGGATTTATATTCTGCATAACTCGCGCCGAATTCACGCAAAAGTTTCCGCTCTTCAAAGTATGCGCCGATGAAAATATAAGCCGTGAGCGACGCATAGAAGATCAAATTGTTGACGGTCATCACGGGCGAGAGCCACAAAATCAGCAAACTAAAAAGATAGAGCGGATGGCGCACGAGACGATACATTCCGCCTGTCACCAGCGCCGACGGTTTCTCTCCCTCCCAGAATTGACTCAGACCGACGAACGAAAGCGGCCCGGTCTGTAAAAATGAAAACAGAAGGAGTACCGCTGTCAACCCCTGCCCTGCCAACATTACATACATCCATGGTGCGGACACGGAATAAAGTTCATGGTCGGGAAGAATTAACACAAGAAAATAAATCGGGGCAAAAGTAAGGAGCGAAAATACGTTGTAAGCGAAACGATACGCGACCATCACGCGCTCGCCAAGCAAGCCGCGCAAAAATTCCTTGAATTTCGTCGAAGCCAAAATCGAATGAACAATCCCCCAAACAGCGATTGACAAAATGATCCAGTACATAAATCTCCTCATCGGTCATTGCGAGGGCTGGTGGTCGAGTAGCGTTCTTCGCGTATCGAGACCAGCCCGAAGCAATCTGCTTTTCACACCTCTACAAAAACCACGTTGGCAAATTCAACGCGTTAATGTTTCAACTTGCCAACGTGCAAACTTGAAAACGATTATTCGCCGAAGGCCGGCAGTTCCAACGTCTGCCCACCAGACTGAATAACATAATACGGCATCCACGCCACGCCAAACAGGCTGACATAAATATCCGTTTTCTTCGGCTCAACCGTTACTTCGGTAATGTCATTTACCACTTGACCCCAACGATCATTGATTTCTGTAACGGCTTGGTCGCGTTCCTGTTGAAGAACAGCCAAATCTTTTTTATATTGATCAATGGCTTGCACAGACTCGTCAACGTTAGCTTTAGCCATTTCGGTCATGCGATGTTTGGAGAGCGAGGTTGAGACTCTGCGGCCAATGCTCTTGCGACCTGACAGGAAACCGATGACACTTTCAACTCCCGTGCCAAGTTCCTCCGTCTTGCGTTGACCCAAGTTAATCTGATCCTGTTGCAGCTCGCGATCTTCGCGCGCCATCTTATCTTCCAAAGCCTTGATCTTGCGATCCATTGCGCCAGTTGCCTTTTCAAGTTCTGCATCACGCGCATCACGCGCTGCATCCGCGCAGGCTTTCATAAAATCTGCCGGTGAAACATCCGGCCCGGCGGAAATTTTCAAAGTCTGATTGACACGCGCTTTCACAGACGAGTTCCGATATATCCAGTCGGCAAAATCTTTTTGCATGGCAGTCATGCGCTTGGAGTCATTCAACGGTGAGTCGATCATGCCAAAGCGCGCGCCGGGTGTTGGCAATTTATCCAACTTGTCGAGCAATGGGCCGCTGTAAGAAAAATCATCCCAACGTATCACACCGCCGCGCTCGGGTTTTTCAACCAGTACCGACCGCACTATGTTGCTATCCACACCCATCTTGCGGTCAAGGAAACGGATCTGAGCAGAGCCTAATAATGCGGGTCGATACACCACACTCTGGATCGTCGCACCAGCCGCCATGGGTTGTTTCGCCGCGCTAGAGGCTTCGGGCAGGCTGTGTGTTTGCGGCAGGAAATATTCTGCAACGCCTGCCGGTAAGGATGGCTTGGTCTGATTGCCATTCGTAGACGGTGGACGATTGACAGCAGACGGTGTGGATGCAGAAACAGCCGACTTAACAGGAGCCGCTTCCGGGTCCGGACTTGAGGCGGGCGTGGGGACAACGGGCTTTACGCTGGCTGATACATTCGTCTGCTTACTGCTTACTGATAACTGGTCACTGATCTTCGCGCCGACCAGTTGATTGAGCGCCGGGATCTGCGTGCGCGTCAGCGGACCAGCCAGGAAATTCATCGTCCAGCGCGTCTGAAACAGCATGGGCGCTTTGGAGTGAACATTGTGAAGAACAAAGACGCGCTTGCCGAGGCCTGAGATCAATTGATCGAGAGTTGCGCGCGAGTCGCCGCCCGCCGCGCTTTGGAGGCCATCCAACAAACGGTTCTTATCGTTTTCGGTTTGCAGTTTGCCGATGATCCATGTTCCGGCGTTGGAGAGTGCCTTGTAGTCCACGTCCACTGGATTTTGTGTGGCGAGCAAAAGCCCAACACCA
>JAJYOH010000515.1 GCA_021796315.1 Chloroflexota bacterium | reverse complement strand
AAACCCTTCGACAGGCTCAGGACGGCGCATCCGCGTCATCGAAACTGACCTCGGCGAATACATCGTCCAACTGCGCGGAGAAAAACCGGCGCACATCATCACACCCGCTGTGCATTTGCGCCGCGCTGACGTCGGCAAACTCTTCCACGAAAAACTCGGCATTCCCTACACCGAGGATATCCCAACGCTCACGAACACCGCCCGCAAAATCCTGCGCGAAGTTTTCCTGACCGCCGACATCGGCATTAGCGGCGTCAATTTTGGTGTGGCCGAAAGCGGCACGTTTTGCATCGTCACCAACGAAGGCAACGGGCGCATGGTCACGACCATGCCGCCGGTGCATATCGCATTGATGGGCATGGAAAGAATCGTCCCAACCCTCGACGATCTGGCGCTGATGCTTTCACTTTTGCCGCGCTCCGCCACCGGACAAAAACTCAGCGTTTATACACAACTCATCAATCGTCCGCTTGAAAGTCAAACGCGCCATCTCGTGATCGTGGACAACGGACGTTCCAAACTTCGCAACTCATCATTACATGAAGCGCTGTATTGCATTCGATGCGGCGCATGTCTCAATGCTTGTCCCGTTTTCCGCGAACTCGGCGGTCATGCCTACGTCGGCGGCGACGGCACGATTGCGCCCTACCCCGGCCCCATCGGCTCGGTCGTCTCGCCCGGATTGCTCGGCGAAAATTTTGTCCATCTGGCGCAAGCATCATCTTTGTGCGGCGCATGTAAAGATGCCTGCCCTGTGGATATTGATCTACCGAAATTATTGACTCGTGTCCGCGCGGGCGCGTCACCAGTAAACAGTAATCAGTCATCAGTAACCAGCGGCAATGGACTTTCGCCGCTTTCAAAATTCGGCTTGCAGATGTACAGCCGCGTCGCACGGGACCCGAGGCTTTTTTCCGTTTCACAAAAATTCGCCGCGCTGACAACTTTTCTCGTTTCCCCTTTCTCGCAATGGATTCATTTACCGGCTTTCACGGGCTGGGGTTACAGCAAGGATTTTCCGCGATTCGCATCCAAGCCATTCAGAGAAAGATTTCAATATAAGAAAATAAATCTTGAAACGGAGTCCGACGTCTCCAGACGTTGGCCGCAAAGTCAGGAGACTTTGCACTCCGATTCAAACATCAAAAATAAAGTCGAACAATTCTCCGAAGAGCTGACCGCGCTTGGTGGAAATGTTTATCGCGTGCCACAAGAAAAATTAAATGTAAAGCTGGTCGAATTTTTACAGACGAAGAATGTCGGTGCAGTGTTGATGTGGGACAAGGTCACCGGCGTGGACGAGGCTCGCCTAACGGAAGCCGGTATCCGCTTGGTGCGAAGCGACGACGCGGATGTAAAAGTCGGCATCACAGGCGCAACGTCCGCCATCGCCGAGACCGGGACTTTGGTCATCGCATCCGGCACAGGTAAACCATTGACCGCGTCCCTGCTCCCGGAAATTCACATCGCTGTGATAAAGTCTTCGCAAATCGTGCAGACGCTTGAAGAAGCGATGACGTTAAGTGAAATGAAGAGCGCCTCGGCAATTGTTTTGGTGAGCGGGCCTTCGCGCACCGCCGATATCGAAATGACGTTGACCATCGGCGTGCATGGCCCGAGGGAATTACACGTATTCATGTTATGACGGGAGGATGGATTTATGGAGAGGGAATAGAATGGGGAATAAACACTCTTACTACTCTCTGGTCTTCCTTTGCGTCGTTTCTATAGCGGAGCATATATTGTGTACTTGGGAACAGTACGCTCACATCCCGTTTACTTTAGGGCCGCCATTACATCAATCATCATTGCGGTCATCAGTCTGCTAATATGGTCAGACGTTTTTATAACGGGCTGACGGCTCAACATTGTTATATTCAAATAAATCGCTATATTTGAAAATAACCGTGCAGACAAGCAAATATGTCCGAATAAAGAAGTGGTAACATTAACAAATGGACAACAAAATGGACGAAATAAAAATACAACAAGTCATTCACCGCTTCGCCAACTCATTCGACATCAAAGACTGGCAGGGACTGGAAGAATGCTTCACAGAAAAAATCTACACCGATTATTCCGACCTGCGCGGCACACTGCCTGAGACCGTTGACGCAAAACATTACGTCCATCTAAGACAGGAAGCGTTGAGCAAGCTCAAGACGCATCATCTGTGTGGCAATCACGAGATCGAGATAAAACAGGATAAAGCCATTTGCAAAACATCAATGGTCATTTACAGGTCAGGTGCAAACGAGCAAGACAATTTCACAACACACTGCATCTACACTTTTAATTTGCAAAAAATAAACTCAGCATGGAAGATCACCGGCATCATCCAAAAAGTATTTTGGAATGAAGGTGACGCGTCCATTCATTCAGGCGCAAAAGGCAAATGAGCAATATCGATTTTGGTCTTACTGCAAAGGATTATGCCCAATATCGCGCCGGCTTTCCAGACATTTTCTTTGACCGCATCATGGAAGAAAAAATTGTCAGAGCCGGGCAAACCCTGATCGATCTCGGCACAGGCACCATCGCACGCGGATTTGCGAAGCGCGGATGCAAAGTCATCGCCATTGATCCGTCCGAAGCGTTGATGGAACAGGCCAGAGAACTTGATAAGCAGGCAGGCATTAATATCGGATATCGCATTGCCAAAGCGGAAGAAACCGGCCTGTCCGATTCATGCGCGGATGTGGTCGTTGCCGGGCAATGCTGGCATTGGTTCGAGCGTCCCAAGGCTGCGCAGGAAGTCAACCGGATTCTAAAAGCCAAAGGTACGATCATCATCGCACACTTTGATTGGATACCACTCAAGGGTAATTTTGTTGACGCCACAGAAAAATTGATCCTTGAACATAATCCACAATGGAAATTTGCAGGCGGTACGGGACTTTACCCCGCATGGCTGCGCGATCTCGGCGAAGCAAATTTCATCAACATCCATACTTATTCTTTTGACGTCGATGTTCCATATTCGCCTGAAGCCTGGCGCGGACGCATTCGCGCCAGTGCTGGCGTCGGAGCCAGCCTTCCGCCAAAACAAGTTGATCAGTTCGATGCCGAACTTAAAGCCCTGCTCGAAACGAAATATCCATCCAAAGTTTTACAAGCGCCACATCGAGTCTTTGTGGTCATTGCCAATAAATTATGATGCTCCCTGAACTCCTCTACAATGCCAAAGCCACACTTGGCGAAGGTCCCGCCTGGGATGCAAAAGCCCAACTTCTTTACTGGATCGACATTCTTGAAAAACGTGTCTATGCCGATGGGAAGCCGATCATTCAACTGGAGGATTACGTTGGATGCGTGGCTCCGCGCAAAGGCGGCGGCCTCCTGCTGGCTCAACGCTTCGGCTTCTGGACCTTTGATCCGGCCACCGCTAAACTGGTCACGTACGCCTCTCCGAAGGGCGAACCGTCGAACAACCGCTTCAACGACGGCAAATGCGATCCGCACGGACGCTTCGTGGCCGGGACAATGGATCACAACGAACAGGAGGCCAGCGGCTCGTTATATTCCTTGTCTGTTGATGGACGCATAAAAAAACTTCTCAAAGAGGTCCATATCTCGAATGGCATAACGTGGTCGCCTGATTACAAAACCATGTATTTTATCGACACGCCCACGCGTCAGGTAAAAGCCTTTGATTACGATATCGAGACCGGGCAGATCGCCAACCCGCATATCATTATTACATTCCCAGATACATTTGGCTGGCCCGACGGCATGACCTCCGACGTGGACGGTAATCTCTGGATCGCCATGTGGGGCGGCGCACGCGTCACCCAATGGACGCCAAAGGGCGTGCTGCTAGAACAATTCGGCGTTCCCGCCTTGAACGTCTCATCCTGCGTCTTCGGCGGGCCGGACATGAACGAACTGTTCATCACCTCCGCCCGCGTCGGCATGGACGCGGCCGCCCTCAAGAAGTATCCTCAAGCTGGCGGCGTATTTCAGTTAATAACAAACATCACCGGACTGCCAACTTTTGAATTTGGCGGATAATAGGATTAATATTTATAATGAAGATACAAGATACTGCTCTTGACCCTGAACAACTGCGCGCCGCGATGCGCGCCTGGACTTCCGGCGTAACGGTGGTCACCGCCGCTCGCGGAAGCGAACAACATGGCATGACTGTCAATTCGTTTACATCAGTTTCACTCGACCCGCCGCTCATCATCATTTCCTTGCAGGATTCCACCCGCACGCGCGAATTGGTTTACCACGCCCAGGCCTTTGGTGTGACTATCCTCGCCGGCGGCCAACAGTCAATCGCCGACCGTTTTGCAGGCCGCGGTCCAGAAGCGGAAAATCGCATGGCTGGGATTGAAACGGAGACTCTTATGACCGGTTCTCCGCTTATCAAAGGCGGATTGGCTTCCTTTGATTGCCGCGTCAAGCAGAGTATGGCTGTCGGCCCGAATACTCTATTTATTGGTGAGGTCGTTTCGGGGAGTGGAAATGGCGCAGGCA
>JAJYOH010000514.1 GCA_021796315.1 Chloroflexota bacterium | reverse complement strand
TTTACGTCTCGGCAATGTGGTCTTCGGGGTGGATGATGACAAACTTGAAAACGTTGTGTTGGATGCCGTTGCCAAGCGCGGCTGGACTCTGGTCGCGATCGAATCAGGCCTGGATGGGCGACTCGCCCGCATCGTCCCGCACACCGCCTCTCATCCGCACCTTGACCCGGCCGCCCTTATGGAAGCCGTTCGCGCCGCCCGCGCCGAATCCAACGCCGACGCGGCCCTCGGCGTTTCCATCTATCCTGATGAACGCGCCGCTGAAATGGTTCTCATCACTCCGCTCGGCGAAAAGACTCATCGCATCACGTACGGCGGCCCGCCGCTCAGTCTGCCGCGCTGGGCGATGAACCTCGCACTCAACTGGCTTCGCACCGCCGCACAAGAGTCAACGTGATGCGCGCTAGTCGTCAGAAAAAAGATACGGGCTGGGTAATTCTCGCCTGGAGTTTGAACGGCATCGGCTGCATCGCTCTTCTGACTATCCTGGTTTTATACCTACACCAGCAACCCGCGCAGGCCGCTGCCTTCACCGATCCGCAGGGGACGCCCTACCCCACCATCACACTTGCTCCAACATCTTTTTATCTGCCGACTATCACGCCTAACCCGCGCTCTACTCAGATCGTCGAACTCACGGCAACGCCCTTCTATCTGGTCCATGGACAAAAATCCACCGTGATCGGATTCTCGGCTTCGGGCCGCCCGATTGAAGTGTATACATTCGGACAGGGTGAAAAGCAGCTTATGATCGTGGCAGGTATTCATGGCGGTTACGAGTGGAATACAATTGCCCTGGCCGACCAATTAATAACCTACATCAACGATCACCCCGGCGCCGTTCCCAGCGATGTGACGCTTTACATTCTGCGCGATCTCAACCCCGATGGCGACGCGCGCAGTCACGATGCGGATGGCCGCGTCAACTCGCGCGGCGTGGACTTGAACCGCAACTTTCCCGTCAACTGGTCGGCCACCTGGGATCGCTCCGGCTGTTACGATACAACGCCGACTACCAGCGGCGCGGTCCCGGCCTCCGAGCCGGAGACGCGCATCCTGATGAGGTTCATCACGTTGCACAAGCTCAAAGCCTTGATCAGCTATCATTCCGCTGCGTTGGGCATCTTCCCCGGCGGCGACCCATGGGATGAAGCGTCCAAGCGGCTGGCACAGGCAATTGCCAATGTTACAACGTATCCTTATCCACCGATTAAGACAGGCTGTATTTACACCGGCACGTTGGCCGATTACGCCGTCTCGCAAGACATTGCCGCGGTGGATATGGAATTGACCAATCATAGCGATACTGATTTCATAATGAATTTGAAGGTATTGAAAGTGCTGGTGAATTTTATAAAATAGTTTTTTGGAGTGCGGAAGCTTTGCTTCCGCCATCTCGAAGTAGAACTTCGAGACTCCTTGCTCAACAAAAATAATCAGGAGACATTATGAAAACAACAGACATCCTTCTCGTCAACGCTCACATCCTGACCATGGATGAAAAAATGAATCAATACAATCCGGGCGCCATCGCCATCAGCGGCGACAGCATCGTCGCAATCGGGCCGGAAGCCGAAATCAAAAAAGGATATGCGGGCAAAGAGACCGTTGACTGCCGCGGCAGTCTGCTCATGCCGGGACTCATCAATGCACATACCCACGTCCCGATGACTCTCCTGCGCGGCCTGGCCGACGACCTGCGTCTCGACGTGTGGCTGAGCGGATACATGTGGCCGGTCGAGCGCGAATTTGTCTCACCGGAATTCGTGCGGCTTGGCACGCAGATCGCCTGTGCCGAACTCATCCGTTCGGGCGTGACAACTTTCAACGATATGTATTTTTTTGAAGAAAATGTTGCCAAAGCCACGGCCGAGGCGGGCATGCGCGCCATCTGCGGACAATCAGTGCTCAAGTTCCCGGTGGCCGACGCGGCCTCTTACGAAGATGCCATGGAGATCGCGCGCGATTACATCCAGCGCTGGAAGGGGCATCCGCTCATCGTCCCGGCCATCGCGCCGCACGCGCCCTACACCTGCACGCCCGAAATCCTGCGCGCCACCGCCGAGCTTGCAAAAGAGTTCGACGTGCCTTTGCACATCCACATCGCCGAAACATCCTTTGAAGTTGAAAACATGCGTAACGAAAATGGGATGCCGGTCGTGCCTTACGTCAAGAAGCAGGGACTCTTCGAGGCCAAGGTCATCGCCGCGCATTGCGTGCACATTGACACAGGCGAGATGCGGACTCTGCTCCACGCAGGCGCGGGCGTTTCGCACAACCCATCGTCGAATCTCAAACTGGCTTCGGGCTTTGCGCCGGTAATAAAGATGCTCGAAACGGGACTCAACGTCGGCATAGGCACGGACGGCCCCGCCTCCAACAACGACCTCGACATGTTCGAGGAAGTGCGTCTTGCGGCTTTTATCGCCAAGGCCGTGACAAATGACCCAACATCCCTGCCCGCCGCCACCGCGCTGACTATGGCGACTCGTCTCGGAGCGCAGGCGCTTCATATCGGACACCTGACTGGCTCGCTGACCCCCGGCCGCCGCGCCGACCTGATCCTTATCGACGCCAACCCAATGCACAGCTCGCCGCGTTTCTACCGCGACGCCAACAGCGCTTACGCTCAAATCGTTTACGCCAGCAAATCAACTGATGTGAGCGATGTGATGGTCAACGGCAAATGGCTGATGCGCGACCGTAAATTGCTCACGCTCAATGAAGAAGAATTATTGGCGCAAGCCGCAGACATGGCAAGGAAAATAGACTCATTTCTGATCGAACGCGAGCAATCTGTGTTGTCGAAGCTGATCGCGCTGGGCGGCTCGACGGAGGAAGAATCGTTCGAGGTGCAGGTCAAGGTCAAAATAACGGACGACCGCCCCATCGTCGAGGCATTGAAGCGGCCCAAGATCGAAATCATCCGCTATCGGCATTACAAGCAGCACGATATCTATTTCTCCTTCGAAGACGCAGATCAGGGACGCATACGGTACCGCGAAGATGATTTCCTTGACGAGAAAGGCGCGGTTACCACCACGCGTCCGCGTTTGACTTTGCTTGGCCGCAAGCGTGAAGATAAATTGGCACACGATGTCCTGCTTTCGCGCAGCCGATTCCTGGCCCCGGCCGCGCAAAGCCCGCGCTTTTACCGCGAATATTTCAAGCCAAAGGAAGAAACCCTGATCACGAAAGACCGCGAACGCTGGCTGGTGAAATTCAAAGATACCGAGTTCTTCATCAACGTGGATGAAATGCTTGAGCCCGCGCTGGGACATTTTGTCGAGATCAAGAGCCGCACCTGGAGCCGAACGGACGCGGAGCGTAAAGCCGGGTTGGCAAATGAACTGCTGGCCGTTCTCGGCATTGGCAGCAGCGAAACGGTTACAAAGGATTACATTGAGGTTGTGAATTCAGAGCGGTAAAATGCAACTTCTCCTCGGTTTCCTGCTCGCCGGCATCATCGCCTACATCGCTTACCGCGCTCACAGCCTGAGTCAAAACGGGGCGTACGCCTCGGCCTTGGTCGGCACGATCATCTTTGGGCTGGGCGGATTATCGTGGGCGATTCTCCTGCTGGTCTTCTTCATCACATCCACGGCCCTTACGCACGCTTTCAAAAAACGCAAGCAGGGCCTGAACGAAAAATTCTCCAAAGGCGGGCAGCGCGACACGGGGCAGGTCTTTGGCAACGGCGGCGCGGCAACCCTCTTCGCCGCATTGCATTTCTTCTTCCCGAACGCGCTTTGGCCCTGGCTCGGATTCTCGGCGGCCCTGGCCGCCGTCAACGCGGATACGTGGGCGACAGAGTTGGGCGTGCTGAATCCGACTCAGCCGCGCATGATCACAGACTTGAGAAAGCGCGTTGAAAAGGGGACTTCAGGCGGGGTCTCGTTATGGGGAACGGGCGCGGCGCTTTTGGGCGCGTCCGTCATCGGCGCGCTGGCCGCCATCTTCTCCCCCACTGATCACTGGCTACTTTTTTTACTGATTACTATCTCTGGTCTGCTCGGCTCGCTGTTCGACTCTCTGCTCGGCGCGACTGTGCAGGCCATGTACTTTTGTCCGGCCGATCAAAAAGAAACCGAAAAATATCCGCTCCACACCTGCGGCACGCCGACCATCCACACGCGCGGCTGGACATGGCTCGATAATGACTGGGTCAATTTTGCGTGCGGGGCGTTTGGGGTAGTGGTTGCACTGGCAATCCAGGCTGGCCTGACAGGCATGCTATAACTTTTGTAGAAACTAATCTTTGGCTGTCTAACGTCCTAGTCGAATTAGGACGTTGGGTGGCAAGCTTAACCATCCATAAGTCGTTAGCTCCAAATTACGAAAAGAGCATTTTGTCTTATGTCATCTGACGATACGATAAGAGTTTATAGAACAGATCAGTCCAGCCCTCCCCAAGTGGTTTCAATCCACGCTCTCCGGGGGGGAGAGCGACACACGGATACTGACGGACGGCTCACCGGTTCATTCC
>JAJYOH010000513.1 GCA_021796315.1 Chloroflexota bacterium | reverse complement strand
TAAATTCCGGTGTATTGGTTGACGTGACCGCGCTGGCGATGGAAGGCGATAAATTAATTGCGACGCGTCCGATCTACGAAGGCAAGCTGTTGGAAAAAACAGTTTGCTCCGGCAAAACAGTGATCGCAACTCTGCGCGCACGCGCCTTCCCCCGCCCCGCGCAAGACTCATCGAAGAGTGGCAGCGCGACGAAGGTCGCGGCCAAAACAGATGCGCCGACAACCGTCGAAGGTTATACCGTGGCCGAGGCGGTTGTTAATTTAGGCGACGCGGGCGTGATCGTCTCCGGCGGACGCGGCGTTTCGAACAATCCATCGCTGACTCCGCCCGCCGGCATGGATGAAAAGCAAGCCGAGATTTGGCGCGCACAACAAGGATTCAAATTGGTCGGCGAACTGGCGACCGTTCTGGGCGGCGCGGTCGGCGCGAGTCGCGCAGCCGTCGATGGCGGATACATTCCATATTCGCATCAAGTCGGCCAGACCGGAAAAGTCGTCACGCCCGATCTGTACATCGCCTGCGGCATCTCCGGCGCGATCCAACATCTAGTCGGGATGAGAAATGCAAAGGTTGTGGTTGCCATCAACAAAGACGCCGATGCCCCGATCTTCACGCAAGCTCGCTACGGCGTGGTCGGAGATTTGTTTGCCATCCTCCCCGCGCTGACGGAAGCATTCAAGAAGAAATTAGGAAAATAGTTCGTAATAGTGCGTAAAGTCCAGAACTCTGAGTTCCTTATTACGAGAACCTCCTTGTCCAATTGGATAAGGAGGTCTTTGTTTTATCCACCACGCAGGCGGCGAAGTCTTGACCTGGTTATGGAAACTTAATCGCCGCCGCCCGGGTTATTGCTATCATGACACTTGGTACAGGTGGCAGTCGCCAAATTAACTGTGTGACAATCACGGCAGGATGCGCCGCCGTGATGGATACCGCTTCCGCCTTCGCCTCCGTTGGTTGGCTGGGGATGTGGAAGGTTGAATTGAGCGGGTGACCACGCGCGGGTTGTATGGCAATCTGAACAGGCATTCTTGAATAGACCGGCATGGAAGGCAGGATCAGCGTGACAGGAAACGCAATCCGTTGAAAGTCCCGCGAACTGGGCGTTCTGGTGGCATTTCGCGCAACTGACATTGATATGTGCGCCGGTTAACGGGAATTTACTCTTGCTGTGATCGAAGGTGGAATCTCCCCATGATGTGGGTTTATGGCAGGCCGCACAATCTGCGCCGAACTGACCATTGTGTTTGTCCTGCTGTTTATGGCAGGAGTAGCAATCCGTTGGCGCGCCTTTGAACACGCCATTTTGATGACACTTCTCACATGACACATTGGCGTGTCTTCCCTCAAGCTTGAAGGCGAACTTGGAGTGGTCCACGCTGACTCGATCCCAGCCAGATGGCGTATGGCATGAAGCACAATCCGTGCCGAATTGACCATTATGTGCGTCTCGTTGTTTATGGCAGGAATAGCAGTCGGTGGGCGCGTTCTTAAAGTTATTATTCTGATGACATTGACTGCAAGTTAAATTGGCATGTTGTCCCACCAGGACAAAGCCCACGGCCTCGTGTGGGAAGCGCGCTCCATTCAATTCCACCAGCGAGGCGGTTGGACCGCGATGTTCGGGATGACAGGATCGGCAGCCTAATTTTGGATCATTCTTTGTCAGAGTCCCATGCAAAGAGGCCACATTCCGCATTTGCGCGACGATATCACCGTGACAGGTCTCACACCGATCTGCCATGGTTGCAGAATCCCATGGCGCGGTATGGCAGGCGGAGCAATTACTGCCTGTCTCTGCATGGGAATGAACGTTGCCTAACATGGCGCCTGATTGAGCATTCAGAGCGCCTGCGCTAAAGAGAGTCCCACCCTGTACGAAAACCGCGCCGACAATTGCAAGCGCGGTGACGAGAGTGGCAATAATGCCAGTCCCGGTTAAACAACCCAGCGGTTTATTTTGCATTCTCCCCGCCTTTCTACTTCAACAACGTGGCGTAATAAAGCGCCGCGCCGATATGAGTAAAAGCAGAGACAAACAGGACAATTCCAATCGGAATGTGGACGGTATGCCATACCGCCATCAGACGGCGGGCGTGCTTTAAGGCCTCAGTCGAGAGAGAGTTTTCGAGCTCGAGTCCGTCTGCCGTCCGCGGGATGCGGGTGTAGATATATCGTCCAATGAAGCCGCTGATCACGATGATTATGGTAAAAAGGGTGGTCACTCCGGCGAGTCCATTGAACTTCCACGAAGTGTGGAGCAAAACCATATATGGCCCCACCAGGCCGGTGAAGATGTGGAACTTCAGCCAATCGGACATCCGTCCCCAGCGCGCGCTGCGGCTGCGCTTACGCAGGCTGTAAAGCGTCTCAGTCATCAGCATGAGAATGAAACCAAAAATTCCTAGGCTGTGACCAAACAATTCACCGGCTGGCGGAATGGTACGCGTAAAGACAAGTACCACGCCGTAGATTCCGGTGATCAGGACGGCGGCAAAAACAGCCGCCCAAAGTTCCCCGTTATTACGAAACATGTGAGCCCTCCCGTTCGTTCCCTCTCCCAAAGGAACATTTTTAGGATGTGTGCTGTGCTCTCCAATCGATCCAATATTCTGCGACAATATCGGAAACAGGCGCATTAGGCGCCATTAACTTCTGACGAATGGGCGAAATATCGACGCGCTCTTCTATCATTTTTTGTAAAGGAGTGGAAAGCTTCTGGTCGCCCATAAGAATCGCACCCAGTAACGCTTTCTGCCCAATGATCAATCGCAGATGGTTGACATCAAAACCGGATTGCGCCTCGATAGCGTCGGGGAGTGAACGCCAGGTTTCGCTATCGCCACGCGCAATGCCGACTATATCCTCATCGCGGCCATGCCCGACTACACCAATGATGGTGGTGGTTAACCCCGCCAAGCGCGTGACATTGAACGGCGCAGACTTAATATATTCCACCTGCCTGCCGGCCATATTCAAACCGGCCGCGCGCCCCTGCTCGCGCGCCGGAGTCCAGAGACTATCCAAGACCGAACGCCCCGTGCGCGGATCATAAGCCTGCGCCACATCGCCCGCCGCAAAAATATCCTGCGCATTGGTCTGCATAAATTGATTGACCAGAATGCCGCGATCCACCGCCAGCCCCGCGGCAGTCGCCAGTTCCAATTTAGGTTCGATACCAATTGCGTACGCCACAATATCGCATTTAAGTACACGGCCATCCAAAAGCTTTATGGCGTTCACACTCTTGCGCCCCTGGATTTCGATTGCCTCCGCGTGATAATGAAGTTCAACGCCTTCTTCCACCAGGCGATGTTCCACTATTTTGGATTCGTGTTCATCGAGAACGTTGTTCCAATAGCGGTCGCCGCGCAATAAATAATGGACCTTTACGCCGCGTGCCAGCAATCCTTCTACAATTTCGAGCGCCGTAATGCCGCCGCCGACAACAACTGCTGTTTTGCCGCGCCGTGCAAGCTTCAGAATCTGCCGCGCATCATCAAGATGATCCAGCTTGACCACCCCGGGCAGCTGCACTCCAGGAATGGTTAATAGATGGGCGCGTGAACCGACTGCCAGTAGAAGCCGATCATAACTGACGCTGGTCACAGTTGAACCTTCCTTGGATGAAGAAGCAGTTTGCATTTCGAGCCGATGAGCGTCCGGCAGGATGCGCGTTACACGTCCTTTTAAATAACGAAAGCGGAGCTCGCGAAATGTATCCGCCATTTGCGGAAACAACTGTTTATCATGAACTTCCCCTGTCAGAAAATATGCCAGGCCGGGCCTGGAATAATAACCATGCGGATCATCACCGATCATGGTGATCTCGCCCGCCGCGTCCACAGACCGGATGGCTTCAATCGCTGCGATACCCGCGACGCCGGTTCCAATAATCACATATTTCATTACGGTCTCCGCGCGAACAAATCAGTATGCTCGAAACGCAGCACACCGCGCGGACAACGCGCCACGCACTCGCCGCACGTCAGGCAATCGCTGTGCGTGATCGCTTCACCGCGCCAGACATGCGCACGCACATCGATTTCAATTGGACAGTTATAAGAGCAGATACCGCACTGCACACAGCGCGCCGGGTCAGGTACAACGTGGCCGCCAACTAATACTTGACGGCGGGTTGAACTTTTTCCAAAAAGATCTTTGAAAGCCATAGTGTCCTTCGAGTTGAAGCCGTTCGGACTAAAAAAAGAGTTGCGGGGCTCACTGACGCCATTATATGTCAAAAAACAGGCCAAAAATTACGAAAAGTAATTCTCCATAGCCAACCGGTTTGTAAAGCCCCCACAAATAAAAACAGAGTTGCACTTTCGTGCAACTCTGTTGACTCGTAAAAAATTGCTTCTTACGAAATCAGTTTTACGTCGGCGGCCTGCAATCCCTTAGGGCCTGTCTCGACAGAGAACTCAACCTTCTGTTCAGGCTCCAGCTTACGATAGCCTTCCATTTGCAGAGCGGAGAAGTGGAC
>JAJYOH010000051.1 GCA_021796315.1 Chloroflexota bacterium | reverse complement strand
CACCGAACCGGCCTGGTTCGTGATCCATTGTTATTCGGGATATGAAAACAAGGTTCGACATAATCTCGAGCAGCGCATCGAGACGATGGGAATGAAGGACAGGATTTTTGATGTCGTCATCCCGACGCAGGAAGAGATCGAAGTGCGGGATGGCAAGCGCCGCACGGTTGAGCGCCATATTTTTCCTGGCTATGTTTTGGTGAATTTGATCCTGAGCGAAGAGTCGTGGTATGTGGTGCGCAATACGCCGGGCGTGACGGGGTTCGTCGGAATGGGTAATTTGCCTACACCGTTGCGCCCTGAAGAAGTTTCGCAGATCGTCAAGCGCATGGAAGCTGATGCGCCGACCGTGAAGGTAACCTTCAAAGTTGGCGAGCGTGTTCGTATTGTGGATGGGCCGTTCAATGACTTCCGTGGCACGGTTTCCGAGATCGATATGGAGCGCACGAAGGTGCGCGTGATGGTGTCGTTCTTCGGGCGCGAAACGCCTGTTGAATTGGACTTTTTGCAAGTTGAGAAGGCCTAATAATAATTTGTAACTTACGTTGAGTACAATCAACGTTGAGTGGGAGGGCGTCCCTAATCGCCCGCTAAAACCACACCTGTACCTGCGTCCCAGGTGCAGGCAAAGGAGTATATAGAATGGCAAAGAAGTTTAAGGCAATCGTTCGTCTCCAGCTTGAGGCTGGAAAGGCCAACCCGGCGCCTCCAGTTGGTCCGGCTTTGGCTGGTCATGGTATCAACATCATGGCTTTCTGCAAGGAATATAACGCGCGCACATCCAATCGTCCGGGCGAAGTACTTCCTGCAGAGATCACTGTTTATACCGATGGTTCGTTCACTTTTGTTCTCAAGACATCTCCCGCTGCAGTTCTGATCCGTAAGGCGGCAGGCGTGGCAAAAGGCTCGGGCGTGCCGAACAAGGATAAGGTCGGCAAGGTGACGCGCAAACAAGTCCGTGAGATCGCGGAGTTGAAGATGAAAGACTTGAACGCGATCGATCTCGATGGCGCGATGAAGCAAATCGAAGGTACAGCCCGTTCGATGGGTATCACGATTGTAGAATAATTTGTGGGAGGGTCACCAGGCCCGCTTGCACCACGGAGGATAATATGCCTAAACAAGGAAAGAAATATAGGGCCGCTTTGGCCAAAGTGGATCTCGAAAAGAATTATATGCCGCAGGAAGCGATGGCTCTTGCCAAGGATACGGCGTATACGAAATTTGATGCGAGCGTTGAAGTCCACATGCGCACGGCGCTTGACCCACGTCAGGCTGATCAGCAGGTTCGTGATGTAGTTGTTCTTCCGCATGGACTGGGCAAAACCGTCCGCGTGTTGGTTTTTGCATCCGGCGAAGGCGCTGCTGCGGCACGTGCATCCGGCGCTGATCTCGTTGCTGATGATGATGAGACTTTGAAGAAGATCGAAGGCGGCATGACGGATTTCGATGTGGCGATTGCCACGCCCGACATGATGGGCAAGGTCGGTCGTCTCGGTCGCGTGCTCGGACCTCGCGGTTTGATGCCGAATCCGAAGGCTGGTACCGTTGTCCCGCCGCAGGATATGGCGCGTGCCATTAATGAAGCCAAGGCTGGTCGCGTTGAATTCCGCCTGGATAAGACGGCGAATATTCATGTCGTGATTGGCAAGGCCTCCTTTGATGCAAAAAAACTGTATGAAAACTTTGCGGCTTTGATGGATGCGATCAACAAGGCTCGCCCGTCGGGCGCTAAGGGTTTATATATCAAGCGTATCGTTGTCAATGCTACGATGGGGCCGGGGATCAAGGTCGATACTGGCGCGGCCCTTTCTGTGGAGGCTTCCGAGTAGAAACCCTTCGATAAGCTCAGGGCGAATACTCGTTACCTAATAGTAAGCCATTTCGCCGACCCATTGGGTCGCTTCGCTGATGACGGCGGGTGTCCTTCGAGCAGACGTTTTGCTCAGGACTTAATTTCCTGCCCAGGTGGAGACTAAAAGCAAATTTCAACCTAAGCGGGTTGATTCCCTTCGTGGGGCTTAAAAGTCTTTGCCTGGAAATGGCAAAGACTTTTTAATCGAAAGGAGGTGAATACACATTGGCTCTTACTAAACAGCGCAAAGATGAAGTCCTTGCGATCTATCAGGACTGGTTGAAGCGCAGTCAGGCAGTCATCCTCGTGGAGTACACGGGGGCGAAGATGAAGGATATGGATAATATCCGCGCAAAGGTCCGCGAATCAGGCGGAGAATTTCACGTTGTCAAAAATACCCTGGCGCGCCGCGCGTTTGCAGACCATGGCATGACCCTGTCCGAGGAATCTCTCGCCAAGTCCACCGCCGTTTCGTTTGCATTTACAGATCCGGCCTCGACCGCCAAGGCGCTCTCAGACGCGACCAAAGGCATGGAGTTCGTCAAAATCAAGGGCGGCTTCCTGTCTGGCCAGGCATTGAACACAGCCCAGGTCAAGGCGTTGGCTGATCTTCCGCCACTGCCGGTTGTCCGTGCCCAATTGCTGGGCGTCTTGCAAGCTCCGGCTGGCAAGCTCGTTCGCACAATTGCCGAACCGGCCCGCTCGCTGGCATCCGTCTTCCGTGCATATTCAGAGAAGGCTCAGGCCGCGGCATAAGTTTATGCGACTGGGTCGCAGTAAAGATAACTATCAAATAAAAAATTAACTAGGAAAGCAAGGAGTTTCTATACAATGACTGCAAATCTCGAAAAATTAGTTGAAGAATTGAGCACGCTTTCAGTGCTCGAAGCCGCTGAACTTGTGAAGGCCCTCGAAGAAAAGTGGGGCGTTTCCGCTGCTGCCCCGGTCGCGGTGGCCGCTGCCGCTGGCGGCGCTGCCGCTGCTGAACCCGTCGAAGAAAAGACCGAGTTCGATGTGATCATCAAGGATGCCGGCGCCAAGAAGATTGACGTTATCAAGGTCGTCCGTCAATTGACCAGCCTCGGCCTCGGCGAAGCGAAAGCTTTGGCTGAAACCGCTGGCGGAAAAGTTCTGTCCGCTGTTGGCAAGGATGCCGCGATGGATGCCAAGAAGAAGCTTGAAGAAGCCGGCGCTTCTGTCGAAGTCAAGTAATTCCACACTTCAAATAAAAAAGACGACTCGCAAGAGTCGTCTTTTTTATTTGGTTTCTGGTGAATTTTCAAGTTGGATACTGAAAAGGGAGTAGTACCTTTTTCCTATTCCAAGCTATTGACTCTGGGGGACAAACTCTATATACTGCTTATATCTATGGTCTGACCACCATACCACAGGAAACTATGAAAATTCAACCGATTTCCCATAAATCGCTCGCGCAAACAACCGCCGGTAAGTTGGTGGCATCCATTTTAGATGGCAGCCTGCCTCCTGGAACCCAGTTGCCGCCAGAACGTGAATTGATGAGTCAATTGAGGATCAGCCGATCCACGCTGCGTGAGGCGCTTAAAAGCCTTGAAGAAAATAATTTGATCGAGTCGCGCCCACATGTGGGTTGGTTCGCGCGCGCAATCGACGAATCGAACATGACCCAGGCGAAGGAAATGGCTGGGACAGCGCAATCCGCTTCTCGTCCGGCAACGAACGAGCCGCCAACCGGACCGTTGCGCGTGCCCATCGCTCCCGATAAACCCATCCACATCCCAAATTTGAAAAAAGATCGAGGCGGAACTTTTGAGTTTATTTCGTGGTGGGAGCGCGAAAAAGTCCAGAATGCCAGGGTGCTGGTCGTTGGGGCGGGAGCGCTGGGCAATGAAGTTATCAAGAACCTGGCCCTGATGGGCATTGGCAATTTGTTCATCGTGGATTTTGATAAAGTTGAAGCGGCGAATTTGAGCCGCTCGGTGTTGTTCCGCGAATCCGATAACAGCCGAAGTAAAGCGGAGATTGCCGCGGCACGGGCGAAATCGATCAACCCGGATATACATGTTCAATATCTGAACGGGGACGTGACCACGCAATTGGGTCTGGGTATTTTTCGCCGCATGGATGTTGTGATCGGTTGTCTCGATAATCGCGAGGCTCGCCTGGCGGTCAACCGCTTTTGTTATTGGGTGAATAAGCCCTGGGTGGATGGAGCCATTCAGGAACTACTTGGTCTGGCGCGTGTCTTCGTGCCGGGGCAGGGCGCATGTTATGAATGCACTCTGACCGAACAGGCTTTGCGCGATCTTTCGCTTCGTTATTCATGCCCGTTGCTTGCCCGCCAAAATATTTTGCTTGGAAAAGTTCCGACCACGCCAACCATCGCTTCGATCATCGGCGGGATTCAATCGCAGGAAGCGCTGAAGCTCATCAATGGTTTGCCGGTCGAGGCTGGCAAAGTAGTTCACTATAACGGTCTGGTCAATGAGATGCACACGACGGCCTATGTAGCTCGTGAAGATTGCGAGAGTCACTGGACTTATGGCGAAATCACGGAATTGCCGGCGCGCGCAGAACGAACCACACTTGCGGATTTATTACGCATCGCACGCGCGGACCTCGGGCCGGACGCCATGATCGAGCTTGATCAGGAGCTGATCACTTCTCTCGAGTGCCCGAACTGCCATACTGTGGAGCAAGTCTTGCGGCCACTAACCGAGGTCAGCTTTGACGCTGGTCATTGTCCAACTTGCGGCGTGTTGCGTGAAGTGACTCTGACGCATCTCATTTCCGGCGAAGAGAAATTTTTGCATCGCACGCTTGCCAGTGTTGGCGTGCCTCCTTTGCACATCATACGCTGCCATAACGGAGTCCAGTATCGTTTTTATGAACTGACAGGAGATTTGCCTGAAGCGCTGCATTTTCGTCATTTCGACCAAACACAGATTACTGGAATATCAACTGCCCGCGGTCGAGTGCGGATCAAGGATGAAGTGAAATTAAAAGATGTGGTTGTTATCAACCCTGCTCGTGGGCGCGTGAAACTGCGCGGATAATTTTGGATGTTGAATGGCTTTGCGAACAGCGGCAATGAATATTAACTCCGGCCACACTTCCGGGCGTTGGCATTTGGTGCGGAAAACAGTTTTGTTGTTCTTGTTGGTGGTTGCGCTTGCATTGGGTCTGGCATTCCTCTACAAACAAAAAAACGATTTTCCACTAACTTTGTTCAATCTGCTGGCAGATATCAGCCTTGGATTGTTGTCCGGTTTGGGAGCGCGGTTCGTGCTAAGTCAGCGACATTGGTTTATTCGAGCTTCAGCGTCAGCAGCCATGGCCGTGATCGGTCTGATCGTATTAGGTTACTTCACAAATTGGATGGGCGGGATTGGCCCCCTGCGGGCAGGGTTGATTCGAGTGCATTGGCTTGACTCATTGCATATCCCGTTGCAATTGCCCTTGCAATTTAAACAAAGTCAAACAGATTGGTTGGACCTGGCTTACATGGTAATTGCCATTGATATATCATGGATAGCCTTGCGGGCCTGGAACCAGCAACTTACAGGTGTTGTTGAACTACCTGCACAACCTTCAAGAAATGTTAAAAGACAACGTGCAACGCAGACGGTTTCCCAGCCCGCGTCTCCATTGATTAGAACCCGTTTACCTGTTTCCCACCCGCTTACCAGACCCAGGATAAAACGGAAAAAGCTCGAGCGTCCGATCATTTCCAAACCGGCGTTCCCGCCTGCGGTCCAGCCGCGAAGCGCAAAACGTTGGGGCTTGCGCCGCAGACCCAAGATCCAATTGGCAGTTTATGAAGAGCATCGTTGTCCTTATTGTCTCGAACCTGTTAAACGTGATGACCCACGCGGCACGGTGGAATGTGATGTTTGCCATACTTTACACCACAAAGATTGCTGGGATATCACCGGCGCCTGTCAGGTGCCGCATCTTAATACTTGATCTGGAGCGAACACCATGCCTGATTTGAACGTAACGATTGTCCTGCCAAGCGGCGGCGCCCGCACTGCCGAAGTTCCTGACGATGTGCCTATCCACGATTTGTTATCAGAATTCTCGTCGCTTCTGCAACTTCCCACAGTTGGCCCCGACGGGCGGCCGATGTCTTATCGCCTCGACAGCAAAGCGTTGGGCCGTGAATTGAAAGAAGATGAAACGCTCGCTTCAGCGGCCATTCCCGATAACGACCGCCTGATGCTGACCGCTGACATTACCGCCGGGGCAGGCACAAATGAAGTGGCCGAGAGTCCGCGTATGCGCCGCTTGCGCGCTGATTATGAATTGATGCAGGAAATGGCGTCCCGCACCGATTTGATCAGTTTTGTAGCGCAGTCGCCGCGTCCCAACCTGCCGCCCGAACGTTACATTGTCACCTTCAAATGTAAAAGCATTGCCGACGTGGATCGTCAGGGCAATCCGAAATTTAGCGAAAATCATCAAGTGGAAATCTATCTCCATAATCAATACCCTCAACGCTGGCCTGGCATGAAATGGATGACGCCGATCTGGCATCCGAACATCAATCATTTAAACGGAAGTGTCTGTATCGATGCGGCTTGGTGGACTGCCAGCCGTTCACTGGACCGACTTGTGATTATGTTGGGAGAGATGTTGCAATATAAGAATTACCACGATGACCCAACCAAGCCGCCGTTCCCCTGGGACGCTGAAGCGGCGCGCTGGAGCCGGGAATATCGCAAAACCCATCCCGATATTTTCCCGGTTGATATGCGTGAGTTGATGCGGCCTGAACGGGTCAAATTAAATGCAGGCAAAAAAGTTGATGATAAAAAGAAATTCAGCATCAAGTTTTCAGCAGAGAAACCTGCGGTCAAACCTGCCAATAAATCACTCGTTAAGCCCAAGTCCAAGATCCATATTAAGTAGCGGTTTCCCGGCGTTGCGCACAGTGACTGCACGTAAACCGGTTTTGCAAATTGTGTGTTCCACCAAATTTAGAAAGGAGTAAGTCATGTCAGATGTACCTGTTACCATCGTTCTACCTTCAGGAGGCACCCGCAATGCAGAAGTTCCGAATGACGTGCCGGTGAAAGAGTTGATCCCTGAGCTGACAACTTCATTGGAGTTGCCGGTTACGGGTCCGGATGGACGCGCTATGTCCTATCGTTTGGACAGCAAAGCGCTTGGCCGTGAGCTGAAAGAGGAAGAAACGCTTTCGGCTGCAGGCATCCCGCAGAACGACCGGCTGATGATGACCGCCGATGTAACGGCTGGATAAATTTCAGCCTAAATCCCCTCCCTCAGCCCCGCCTGCCATTTGGCAGTGCGGTGGCGAGGGTTGGAAACCATTATGGCTTTTAGTATTCGTATTCGTGTATCGCCGTCAGATATGACCCAGCCCATTACAACCCCGCTACCTGTGAAAAGGGCCAGTCGCTGGAACTCTCCCTATGATTCCACTGGGTTGTATCCGCTGGCATCGGTATTTATGTCACAGCCTGCTTATAGTCGCATCTGTGTTCATTCAGTCAGCGATTTGAGGAACGAAGTAGGTGGGATTCTTATCGGTCAGTGGTGTGTGGATGAAAATCACGATCAATTTGTGGTTGTTGAACACGCCCTGCCTGCCCGTTATACGCGGCAAAGCAGCGTCTATTTGACATTTACCCAGGACAGCCTGGTTGATATTCACGATCAGATTGACGCCAATTACAAAGGTTTGAAGATCGTTGGTTGGTATCATACCCATCCAAATATGGGCATTTTCCTTTCTCATTATGATACGTGGTTACACAATAATTTTTTCCCCGAACCCTGGCAGGTGGCGCTTGTAGTTGAGCCTGTTTCGGGAACCGCCGGTTTTTTTGTCCGCCAGAAAAACAATATGTTTGACCCAACCCGCTATTTTGGTTTTTATGAATTAGATGGCAGCTATGGCCGCAGTATGGTCAACTGGTCCAATCTTTATCAGTCTGAAGAAGACGAAGGAGATGATTCCAAATGAGTAGACGCATGCGTACGTATTTCTATGCTGTGCTTGGCGCCATTGGCGGGCTGATCGGATGGCAGGTCAGCGACATGCTGGGACTGTCGTTTGTTTCCAGTTTATATTTTAGCGAAGCGGTAGTCGGCGCGTTGGTTGGTCTGTGTATTGGCGCGTTTATCGGCATCACGGAAGGCCTGATGACGCGCAACATTGTTCAGGCCTTGAAATCCGGCCTGTTCAGCGGCCTGCTCGGATTGGTCGCAGGCGGCATCGGTTTGCCCCTGAGCGAATTTTTATTCCAATCTGTTGGCGCTGGCATTTTGGGGCGGGCTCTTGGCTGGGGCGTGTTCGGCCTGCTGATCGGTCTGGCAGAAGGCGTGGTCGGCAAGAGTCAGATTTGGAAGGGCATGCTTGGCGGCTTGATCGGCGGCGCTCTCGGCGGTGTTTTGCTTGAGGCCGCGCATAACTGGCTCAAAGATCCGCTCACAGGAAAAGCCGCCGGTATGGTTCTACTCGGCGCATCCGTCGGCGCGTTCATTTCGTTGATCGTTGTTTTGCTCTCACGCGCCTGGCTTGAGGTTACTTCGGGCAAACTCAAAGGCACTGAATTTATCCTTGATAAATTCATGCACGCGGGCGGGCCGGCGATTGCCATCGGCAGCTCACCGTTGAAATCTGAAATTGTTTTGCCTGATCCGGATATTGCGCCTCAACATGCCATGCTCACTGGTGATGGCAAACAATTTAGCGTCAAGGATATGAGCCTCTCGGGAACATTTATCAACAATAAAAAGATCGAGCGAGTCCAACTTGCCAACGGACAAAAAATCCGGATGGGCAACACCGAGATGGTTTATCACGAAAAGAGGTAACCATGCAAAAATTTACCCGCATCTTTCTGACCCTTAGCCTGCTTCTCTTTCTGACGCTTTCGGTGACGCCGGTAGCTTTTGCCCAGACTCCCGTTCCGAGCGCTCCTCAAATCCGAATCACGCAGGTTGATAATTCCAGGTTCCCGCAGGTAACCGTTTATGTTTCCGTGACGGATGCTTCGGGCGCGCCTGTCGGCGTTGACCCGAACGCGATTCAACTTTCTGAAAATAATCAGGTGATGAAGACCGTCAGCGCGGATGGCGCGGGGCAGTCGAAAGGTCCCGGCCAGTTGACGACATTGCTCGTGATCGATGTCTCTGGAAGCATGGCAACGGCCAATAAATTGGATGCCGCCAAAACGGCGGCCAAGGCTTATGTGGACCAGATGCGGCCGGGTGATCAGGCTGGAGTTGTGGCGTTCGATACGAAAGTCAATGTCGCGCAGGCAATTACAACTGATCATCAGGCATTGACGAAAGCAATCGATTCCCTTAAACCTGGTAGCGATACAGCCATGTTCGATGCGTTGATCAATGCCGAACAATTGCTTGCAAATATAAGTGGACGAAAAGCCATTGTCGTCTTGACTGACGGCATGGATAACCGGAGTAAAAACAATGAGGATGCAGTTATTCAGGCGATTGGCCCCGGCGGCCTGACCATTTCCACGATTGGCCTTGGCAATCCCCAGGATGCCGGGAATCTTAGAGGCATTGATGAAACTGCATTGAAGTCGCTGGCTCAGAAGGCAGGCGGTGTTTACAGTTTTGAACCTGACCCTTCGCAGCTTGCATCTGTTTATCAACAATATGGAACCGCATTACAAAGTGAATATGCTTTGACTTACACATCACCATCCACTTTGCGCGATGGCGTCAATCGCGGCTTGACAGTTTCACTTAACGGTGGCGCTGTTACTGCGGCCTCGCAATATAATCCCGGTGGCGTATTGCCTGAAGTTGCGAGTCAATCCTGGCCGCTGTTCGGTGGGATACTGCTTGTCTTGTTGGTTTTGCTGGCCATCCCCATACTCATAGGAAAAGGCATACAAGGATTTGGAATTGGGCGCAAGAAGAGTCGCATAAAACTTGGCGGTGAGCCAGTCGGCGCACAAGCAAGAGGCCGCGTGAAAATGAAATAAATAAAAAGAGCCGTCTTCAAAAGAAGAAGACGGCTCTTTGCTTATCAGGCAATTACGACATCATTTCCACTTTGCGGATGACCATCACGACTTTACCTTTGATCTCCACTGACTCATCCTTTTTTATCATGATTGGTTTCATGGTCGGATTTGCAGGTTGGAGACGGTAGCCATCTTTTTCCTTGTAGAAATATTTCAGGGTTGTTTCGTTTCGGTCTGACAGCCAGACTGCGACCATGTCGCCATTTTTCGCATCCTGTGCGGGTTTCAAGACAACAATGTCACCATCATTGACCATGGCGTCGATCATTGAAGTTCCTTTAACTTCCAATGCG
This sequence comes from Chloroflexota bacterium, assembly GCA_021796315.1. Next base: position 7,972 of record JAJYOH010000051.1, on the reverse strand, counting down.
AAAAGTTGTTTGCCTTTTTCGCGGGCCGGCATCAGGGATGCAGCGATCTCAACCGATTCGTCTGCTCCAAAACCCTGAAAATCTGCAGGGAAAACCGGGATCGGTTCACCGGCCGCAATTTGTCCCACAACCGGAACGCGGAACATTTCGCCAATGGGGGATGGGCCGGTCACGCGCAAGCCGCGCGAAATTTTGCGGTCGCGCTCGATGTGCCCGGATTTTTCCAATTGATCAAGATAATAGTTGACAACCGAGGTTGAAGAAATCCCACAGTTCTCACCGATCTCACGGATTGAAGGCGGGTGTTTGAATTTACGTTGATAATCCTGAATGAAATTCAGGATCTTCTCGTGGCGTTCGCCCAAACCTTTACTTTTTCGAACCATCATCATCTAAGCCTCCTGAGCCAGATTGGCTTTGCGGGTACAGAGCCATAAGTCGCTCATTTGTGCTATTATCATAACATGAACAATTGTTCTGTGTCAAGGCGTTTTATGCAGCGATTTTTGTTCCATTTGCAGGAGGTAAAACGCACTGCTGATGTTCGTACTAAAAATGTTTTGGCTGTGATCGATTTTATTTGGTGAACTAAACGAACAAATTGCTAGACCCAGGTTTGTCGGCGCATCCAGATAAGCATGGCAAAGGGCGTAATGGCTGTGATCGCGAGCATAACGTAGAAAGCTTCACGTGCCGTCCAGCCGATCAGGTTTGCGACCGGCTCGAAGAAATTCATTCCAAAGAAACCAGTGACAAATGAAATAGGCATGAACACAGTAGTAATAATGGTCAGGGTCTTCATTACATCATTCATGCGGTTGTTCATAACCGATAAATAGGTATCAAGTGCGCCACTGACCAGATCGCGCAGACTCTCGTTGAGATCATGCAAACGGACGATGTGATCGTAAATGTCGCGGAAAAAAATTCGGTCATGCGGATCGATCACGGCAAAATCGTCACGCGCCAATTTGTTCAATACCTCGCGCTGGGGGAGCAGGATGCGGCGCATCGACAGGAGAATCCGTTTTAGTGCGAACAGCCGCTCGAGGGTCCGGGGATGAGGGCGGTCGAAGACCTCGTCTTCGATTTGATCAATAGCCTCATCGATTTTTTCGACGATGGGCATGTAGTCGGCGACGATGTTATCCACGATCTTGTACAACAAATGATCGGCTCCTTCCTGAACGTTACGCGGATCCCGTTGACATGAGTTCCATGTCGCGTCGAGAGATGGGATCGGGTGATCGTGATGTGTGACAATGTAATTGGGGCCGAGGAAAACATCCAATTCATCGATTTCAGTTTCCCAATCCTCGCCGGCGCTTTTGGTGTGCATGTAATTGAGAACGATATACAGGTAGTTGTTCCAGTCGTCCAGTTTTGGGATGTGGGTCTCCTGCAGGGCGTCATCGATAGCGAGGGGATGGAAGTTGAAGCCTTGTAAAATTGGTTCGGCGGTTTCTGGAGGTTCTCCAACAAAGTCCACCCAAAGCAGACCTTTGCGATTTTGCAGAAGCTTTGAAAATTGCTTTGGAGAAATATTTGTGCGGAGAGGGAAGCCCGGAAGGTGGAAAATTGCACGAATCATGATGCCTCCATTGAAATATGCAAAACACCATTGACATTATGAATTTAATAATTATAATATATTCATAAATCGAAACGATACTTTAGGAATTTCAATATCGTTATTAAGAAAGTGAAGTCAATCTCTGAAATTAGCAAGGAGGCCTAATGTATCCTGCTCTTACACTTTGTCCGGTCTGTAAAAATGAGATGAATGTGACCCGGCTGCACTGCCCGTCTTGTGAAACGGTTGTGGAAGGCCGTTTCGCGGCGGGACATTTTGCAAACCTATCTCAGGAGCAACTTGATTTTATCTTCACGTTCGTGCGCTGTGAAGGCAAATTGACCCGTGTGGAAACCGAGTTGGGAATTTCGTACCCAACCATTCGGAATCGTTTACACGATGTGATCCGCGCCCTGGGTTACGAGCCGGGCAAAGATGATTCGCCCGAAGTCAGCGATGAGAAGCGGCGCGAAGTACTCGAGAATCTGGATGCGGGCAAAATCTCACCTGATGACGCTATGCGGATTCTGCGCGGCGAGGAGTGAATCATGACCACCCAAACTTTATCCATTGGTCCTGAACCTGAAATCGAGATCGAACTCATTGGTGGCGATTTGTTGGTTGCAGGTTGGGAGCGGAATGAAATCGCCGTAGAAGGTGACGATCTGGATGAAATGGAGCAGAACGGCGAATCTGTCAGCATATCATGCGGGGGTGATTTGAAACTCTCTGTGCCGCGCAGTGCAGAGCTTGTTATTGATCACGTTGGCGGCGATTTAAAAATGGAGAACATCACCGGCTCAATAAAACTTTCTCTTGTAGGCGGCGATGTGTTTTTGCGAAACCTGAGCGGCAATGTCGCGCTGGCCGGCTCGATCGGCGGCGATATGAAAATGGAAAACGTCAGCAAGATCAGCATGAGCGCTGGCGGGCGAGCGCCCGTCGGCGATCTCTCCGAAAAGATCCAACGTAAGGTTGAAGCAGCCACTCGTCGCGCCGAGAAGAAAATGCGGGATGCTGAACGTAAAGTGCGTCGGGCCGAATTCATTGCTGTGGAGCGTAAAGTGCGGCATGGCATCCCGCCGATTCCTGCCATTCCCCCGATCCCCCCAATTCCGCCAATCCCGCATCGAGAGTCAAAGTCGCGGCGCTGGACCTTTGGCTTCGACGCTTCGGGCGCGCCCGAAGCCAGCCAACGGGTTTCGGATGAAGAGCGGTTGACAATTTTGAAAATGCTCCAGGAGAAAAAGATAACGTCTGAAGAAGCCGATAAATTACTGGCCGCCCTGGAAGGAGGCTCATAATGTCTTCTGAAGAGCAGAAACAGATTCTTAAGATGGTTGAAGATGGCAGGATCAGCGCGGAAGAAGCCATGAAGCTGATCAAGGCCCTGGAAGAATCTGACGTGGAGATGGAGATCATCGAAGCGGCGCCCGCCTCTTCGTCCGGACCTTTCGACGCGGCTCAGGACAAGCCTGAAGCGGATTCAACATCCTCAAAAGTCAACGCACCTGAATTCGAGGAGGTCGCACGCAAGGCCAAACGCTTGTGGGAGATCCCGCTGTGGTTTGGCGTTGTCATCACTGTCTTTGCATCTTATTGGCTTTATTCGCTTGTGCAAACATCCAATTACGGTTTCTGGTTTTTCTGCGCATGGATGCCGCTTCTATTCGGCGTGTTGCTGCTGGCTTTATTTGCCGGCAGCCGGACTTCACGCTGGTTGTATGTAAAAGTGGAACAGGGCAAAGATGAGTGGCCGCGTAATATCACACTCGGCTTTCCGCTTCCTCTTGGACTGGTGAGCTGGTTCCTGCGCAATTTGGGACACAACATTGAGGGCTTGAGAAATACAAACCTGGATGAAATCATCAGGCTCGTGTCTGATGGCGTTTCATCCAAGGAGCCGCTGATCGTGAACGTGGACGAGGGCAAAGGCGGCGATAGAGTACAGGTTTACGTCGGGTAGGAGGCAGGTATGGCAAACGCAGAAGAACGAATGAAAATCCTGAAGATGATAGAAGATGGAAAGATCAGCGCCGAAGATGGCGCCAAATTGCTGGCAGCCCTGAGCGAGGGGCGGCGCGGCCCGGGCGGGCAGAGTCCGTCTCGCACGGCGGGAGCGGGGCATTGGCTTCGCATCCGTGTGACGGATACTGTGACAGGCCGATCGAAAGCCTCCGTGCAGATTCCACTTGGGCTGATCGACGCCGGGATGAAGATCGGCGCGCATTTCGCACCCGAGGTCGAGGGCGTGGATATGTCCCAGGTGATGGATGCCTTGCGTTCTGGTGTGACCGGCAAGATCATCGATGTGGTCGATGAAGAAGACGGCGAACACGTTGAAATTTACGTTGAATAAAAGTGTATTAGAAAATAAGAACAGATATTAGAGTTGATCTCAAAACATCGCAGAGGTTTTAATGGCTGAAATAACCACTCAATCTGTTGCCGCCACTAGTCCGATGAAGCGGGTACTTGGAATCCGCGACTTCCTCCTGCTTTGGATAGGCCAGGGCACATCGTTGCTTGGCGACCAGTTCAATATGATCGCCATGGCCTGGCTGGTCTTACAAATAACTGGCGATCCGCTTGCGCTTGGCGCTGTTTTGGCGCTGGCGGGCATTCCACGCGCAATCTTTACCTTGATTGGCGGCGCCATCACTGACCGCATCTCGCCGCGCAGGGTAATGCTTATGTCGGATTTTATTCGCTTGTTTCTCTCGGCTTTGCTGGCGGCGCAGATATTGACCGGTACGTTGCAGGTATGGATGATCTACGTTTATAGCCTGGTGATCGGAATCTTTTCAGGCATATTTGAGCCAGCTTCCATGTCGATTACTCCGCGGATCGTACCGTCTGAAGATTTGCAGGCAGGCAATTCGTTGATGCAGGGGAGTATGCAACTGATCGGGTTTGTAGGACCCGCCGCGGCCGGGGCAATGATCGCCATGTTCCCGAATGAAAGAGTCGGCATTGGATTGGCTATTGCTTTCGACGCGCTGACCTTTGCAGTCTCGGTAATCACATTGTGGATGATGAAGTCGGGAGGCGAAGTCGTTGCTGCTGCGCCAGAAAACGGGGAAGTTGTCAGTGTGTTTCAATCGATTCGGGAGGGGATCGCCTTTATGTTCAGGGACCCGGTATTGCGCACAGTGTTCATCCTGATCGCGGTAGCCAACTTTGCATTTGGCGGCCCTGTGATCGTTGGCGTGCCTTATCTTGCAGATACGCGGTTCCCTGAAGGCGCTGCGGCTTATGGCCTGATTATTTCAGGCTTTGCCGGCGGTAACTTGTTGGGCGCGATTCTTTCAGGTGCGCTGCCGAAATTATCGAAACGGCTCTTCAGGATTTTGATGGTCGTGATGTTCGTGTTATTTGGTGTGGGACTCGGTGCGCTGGTATGGGTCAATCATACCGGGGTGGCGGTTGTGGATATGTTCATCTTGGGAGTACTTAACGGGTACATCAGCATTTTGTTGATTACCGGGCTACAGCGCAATTCGCCCAGGGAAATGCTCGGACGCCTGATGAGCATGTTCGTGCTCGCCAATCTGGGGCTGGTGCCGCTTTCACAGGCAATTTCCGGTGCGGTAATGCGCTGGAGTATCCTGCCGGTGTTTTTGACGGCCGGCGGAATGTTGTTGGCCTGCGCCGTTTATTTGTCCATGCCAGGCATCGGTTCTTTGCTGGCCGATCATTTCCTGGGCGAATCTTCTGATGTCGCATCACTTTAGAATCCAACTATTATGAAAGGACAGGATTACCATGTGTTTTTATTACCTGAGCGTAACTAGATGTCTGATGTAACCAAACGCCCCAGCGGCATGTTCGGTTTTACCATCGTCTGGCTGGGGCAGATCATTTCATTCCTGGCCAGCGGCATGACGGCCTTCGCGATGACGATCTACATTTATCAGCAGACGAAATCCGCGACTGCGATGGGTCTGGTGCAGGTGGCTTACATCACGCCTTTCCTGATCATGTCTCCGATTGCAGGCGTGATGGTGGATCGTTATAACCGCAAGCTGATGATGATGGTCAGTGACATTGCAAGCGGGTTGGCTACTCTAAGCTTATTTATCCTGTACACGACGGGCCATTTGGAATACTGGCATCTTTACCTGGCCGTGGCCGTATCCGGTATTGGCACGACTTTCCAATGGCCGGCCTACTCGGCAGCGATCAGTGTCATGATTCCCAAGGAACAATATGGACGGGCCAATGGCATGATGTCGTTGATCGAGGCGGGCCCCGGCGTGGTTGCTCCGCTGCTGGCCGGAATGTTGATTCCGCTTATTCAGGTTGGCGGGATTCTACTGATCGATTCGATCACCTTTGGAACGGCCATCCTTGCATTGGCAGCAGTTTTTATCCCTCAGCCGCCGCCCACATCAGAGGGACAGCAATCCAAGGGAGGCTTTTTGAAGGAGGCCTGGTTCGGTTTCAAATATATCTTTGAACGCCCCAGCCTGCTCGGCTTGCAGCTTATATTTTTTGCCGGGAATCTCTTTGGCGGGATCGCCTTCAATGTTTTGGCGCCGATGATCTTGGCGCGCACAGATCAAAGCACCATTGCTCTTGGTTCAGTTCAATCTGCCGCCTCGATCGGCATGGTCATTGGCGGAGTTATCATGAGCGCCTGGGGCGGGTTTAAACAACGCGTTCACGGTGTATTGCTGGGTTGGATGCTGACGAGCATGGGAGGCATGATCCTCTTTAGTTTGGGCCGCGGATTGCCGATTTGGATTCCCACTGCATTGATCGGAAGTCTGTTTTCTCCGCTGGTTAATGCGTCCAATCAGGCCATCTGGCAGGCAAAGGTCGCTCCTGATTTACAGGGACGTGTCTTCTCTGCTCGCCGTTTGATCGCCTGGTTTACCAATCCCATCTCTCCCATCATCGGCGGGACTCTATCTGACTTTGTCCTGGAGCCTGCGATGAAAAACCCGGGGAGCAATCTGGCCCATGTTTTTGGTTCCGTGTTCGGGTCCGGACCCGGAAGCGGGATGGCGCTTCTATTCTTTTTGTGCGGCATCTGCGCGTTCCTCGTCGGCTTGTCCGGCTACTTTATCCCTGCCATTCGAAATGCGGAAAGCGTTTTACCCGACCACGATGCCCTGCCCATGGCAGAGGCCGTTCCTGCTGATTAGAAAAACAAAAAGGCCAGGAAAAATTCCCTGGTCTTTTTGTTTTATTGGAAATTGATTTACGCGCTGACCAGATCTTTGACCAGCTCCATTGGCACCACCGCCGCGCCGACAATCCCCGGCCCGGTATGGACTCCGAGAACGGGGGAGATTCGCATCACTTCCATCTTTGCGACGTTCAATGTTTGTTGAAGTTCGCGCGAAAGCGCCTCGGCTTTTTCTGCAAAGCGTCCGTGCAAAACCGTGACCCATAACGGCGCGTTGGCATATTTATTGTGAAGATGTTCCGTGATGGTCGACATGGATTTGGTCAGCGTGCGCGCGGTTGAAACCGTGCTGTATTTGCCGTCTGTATCCACGCGGATGACCGGTTTGAGATTTAGCAGCGCGCCGGCAATGGCCTGTACGCGTCCGATGCGCCCGCCGCGCGCCAGATATTCCAGTGTGTCGAGCGTGTAGATCACCTCGGTCTTTTCGCGGATCGCCGATAAACGTTCCTGGATGGCGTGCAAAGTCCAGCCGGCTTTTGAAGCCAATGCCGCAGCCATCACTTGGAATCTTTCGCCGCCGGATAGCGTGAGCGTATCCCAAAAGTTGACGTTCGCTTCGGGCTTGGCCTGCTCGCCGCCTTCACGCGCACCGTTGATCGTTCCACTTAATCCCGATGAAATGTGGATGGAGAAAATATTTTTTTCCGTCTGTGCGATCTTTCGATACAACTCGGCGAATAACCCGGTGGAAGGCATGGCCGTGGTGGGAATGGTCGGACGCATGGCTTCCAGGCGATTATAGAATTCGTCCGCGCTAATATCTGCGGAACTGACTTCGCCTTCCGGGAATTGAATGTAGAGCGGGGCTTGTTCAATTCCAAGTTTTTCAAGTTCTTCAGCGGACATGTCCGCCGCGCAATCGGTTACGATTTTCATCGAATGCTCCTTTAGATTTACCCATTCAAAATATCCCCATTCGCTTGTTCTGTCAATGGAAGAAAGTAATGATCTGGTTAAAAAATTCGACGGCAGGATAACTGCCGTCGAATTTTTTCTTTGGCGATTAGCAGCAACCGCCGCCGCAACAACCATCGTTACTATCACAATCGCAGCCGGAGAGTACCGGTAAATCGGTCATGGTTTCTCACCTCCTTCCCAAAGAATGAGACCAATCATGAAGGTTTGTAAGCCGTGATCTTCACGCTGTAAACCGCTTTATAAACTTCATCGCGCGAAATGGTTTTCAGGTCGATGGCGTCGCC
>JAJYOH010000512.1 GCA_021796315.1 Chloroflexota bacterium | reverse complement strand
AGGGTGGTAGGTGAATCGTTGTACGGTGTAATTCGGTCATGGTAAAAGCCTTGTCGAATTCAGTTCATTATAAATAATTATGAACTGAATTGCAAGTGCTTCAATCTGGCTGTGCCCAGTGAGACCTATCTTGTGCACTCCAAGATTTGGATTTATGCTTGTGGTCGTTAGTTGGATAGTCAGGTAGTCTTATAGTTCGATAGTTGAGCAGTTGGGATTTGGATTCATGCCAGCGAAGAAAACAGTAAAGGCAACAAGCAAAAACAGCAAAACACATGCAAGCGGAAACGGCGCGACGCTCGGTATCGAGGCTGAGTTGTGGCAAGCTGCCGATAAGTTACGGGGTCATCTCGACGCCGCCGATTACAAGTCTGTTGTTTTGGGATTGATCTTCCTCAAATATGTATCAGACATGTTCGAGCAGGTGCGGGCGAGGGTGGAGAAGGAAGCGGTGGATGATTCGGAGGACAGAGATGTCTATTTAGCGGAACGCGTCTTCTGGGTCCCGAAAGAGGCGAGATGGAAAATCCTGCAAGACAATGCCAAGCAGGAGTCCATCGGCAATCTGATTGATAAGGCGATGGAGTCCATCGAGCGGGATAATCCAACCTTGAAAGGGATGCTGCCGGGCAATTACGGACGCGCCACGCTGGACAAGCGCCGGCTCGGGGATCTCGTGGACTTGGTCAGTAATAAAATCAATTTCGCGGACGAGGAGAGCCGCAAACAGGATACGCTCGGACGCGTGTACGAATATTTCCTGTCGCAGTTCGCCAGCCAGGAGGGGCGTAAGGGCGGAGAGTTCTATACGCCGCGCTCGGTGGTGCGCGTGCTCGTCGCGATGCTCGCGCCGTATAAAGGACGTGTCTTCGACCCGTGTTGCGGATCGGGCGGGATGTTCGTGCAGAGCGAGAAGTTTGTCGAAGCGCACGGCGGACGAATCGGCGACCTATCTGTGTATGGACAGGAATCGAATCCGAACACGTTCAAGCTGGCGAAGATGAACCTTGCCATCCGCGGCATCGAAGGCGACTTGGGCAAGGAGCCTGCGGACTCATTCCATAAAGACCAGCATCCCGATTTGAAAGCGGATTATATTTTGGCGAATCCACCGTTCAACATGTCCGATTGGGGTGGGGACTCGCTGCGCGAGGATAAACGCTGGAAGTATGGCGCACCGCCTGTAGGCAATGCCAACTTTGCATGGGTACAGCATTTCATCCACCACCTTTCGCCGAATGGCACAGCGGGATTTGTGCTGGCGAACGGAAGCATGACATCGTCTTTTTCAGGTGAAAAAGAAGTTCGAGAAGCTATTATCAAAGACGATTTAGTGGATTGCATAGTCGCTTTACCTGGGCAATTGTTTTACAGCACACAAATCCCTGTTTGCTTGTGGTTCTTAACTCGCAAGAAACAAAACCGAAATGGGAAGACCTTATTCATCGATGCCCGCAAATTGGGAACCTTGACCGACCGCGTCCATCGCGATCTATCTAACGAAGACATTGCACAAATAGCAGATACTTATCACGCATGGAAAGGCGGAAAGAAATATAAAGATGTGGCAGGCTTCTGCAAGTCAGCGACAATAGAAAAAATAGCAGAGCGTGGGTTTGTTCTCACGCCAGGGCGTTATGTTGGTGCAGTAGAACTTGATGAAGATGAAGAGTCTTTTGAGCAGAAAATGATTCGATTAACGAAAACATTAGAGGCGCAGTTCGAGGAAAGTGACCGTTTGCAAGATATTATTAAATCAAAATTGTCCCAGTTGAAATAAATAATGGCATCGAAAAGCTTTGATCTTTTATCAGAGGCTGGACTCTCTAGTCTCCCACATGAATGGGATGTTGTAACGATCGGTCAAATTCTTTCTAAAGACAATGGTATAGCCGTTGGGGTAATGTACCCGGGAAACCATGACCCTTCAGGAATTCCATTAATCAGAGCCGGTGACCTAAACGGCAATAAAATTAATCCAAATCCTGATTTCCGTATTTCAAGCGAAAAGCATTTTGAATACAGACGAACCACCCTCGAAGGTGGAGAGTTGTTGCTAAGCTTAGTTGGGAATCTCGGGCAATGTGCTGTGGTTACTGAATCCATGATTGGTTGGAATGCAGCGAGGGCAATCGCTGTTATTAGGCTTTCCGATAAATCAGATACTGATTTCGTTAGGCTATGCCTCATGAGCCGACCTTTGCAGTACCTTATGAATGCTTGGGCAACAACCACTGTACAAGCTACGCTCAATCTGAAAGAAATAAAAGAACTGCCAATTCCTTGGCCCCCCAAAAAGGAACGAGAAGCCTGGGTCGCTACCATCGGCGCGCTGAACAACAAGATCGAGCTCAACCGCCGCATAAACCAAACGCTGGAGTCCATAGCGCGGGCGGTGTTTCGTCAGTGGTTTGTGGAGAATCCAAAAAGCAATTGGGGAGAAAAGTCACTGGATGAAATTGCTGATTTTCTAAACGGCTTGGCTTTACAAAAATTCCCTGCTGAAGAAGGTGGCGATTATTTGCCTGTCATCAAGATTGCCCAATTGCGGAAGAATGATACAAGCGACGCAGATAAAGCTAGCCCAAATATTCCAGCCGAATACATTATTGAAGATGGCGACATTCTCTTTTCTTGGTCTGGAAGCCTTGAGGTTGTGGTTTGGTGTGGTGGTCGAGGAGCGCTCAATCAGCATTTATTCAAAGTAACTTCAAAAGAATATCCGAAGTGGTTTTATTATCTTTGGACAAAACATCACTTGCCCGAGTTCCAAGGAATTGCGGCTGATAAAGCAACCACAATGGGGCACATTCAACGTCACCATTTGAGTGAAGCAAAAGTTCGCATTCCAAGCGAAAAACAATTACCAGAGATGAACAACGTTATGTCGCCAATCTTGGAACAGATCATCAACAACGAAAAAGAATCCCGCACGCTGGCGAGTCTGCGGGATAGTCTGCTGCCGAAGTTGATGAGGGGCGAAGTTCGGGTACGGCAATAGTTTGGGAGAAGAAAATGGAAAATCATAATCATATTCCTTCAAGATTGGGCAATTTCAGCCTAGCATTTCAGCAGATGTGTAGTGTGATTGCCATAGGTCAAACCACTACTCCTGACGAAACTCTGAGAGAGTTAATTCTTCAGGCGATGGCCTTATTGCCCGAGGAAAAAGTTGCTAATGAACGTCAACTAGCCACTTTGTTGAACACGCTCTTCGGACTTCAAATTGCAGACCATGAAGTAAAGTATGCAATTGACCGCCTTGCCGGAGATGAAACCATTAGGCTTTCCGACGCAGGTAATTTCGTATTGCAGGCTGATGTCCAGAAACAATTAAAAGGCAGGATTGATGCAGTAATTGCGCTTGAGGAAAAAGTGAGAGCAGGATGGTTTCAGGAAATAGACAGAAAATATTCGCGCCTGTCACATCCTGAAATATGGAAGGCCCTTCGAAACTATCTAGCAGGCGCATTTTTACGACATGGAATCCAGGCTGTTGCACTATTAGATACATCTCTTGAGCTAGATCACATTTATTCCAAGAGCTTATTAGATCTCCTACGAGAAAGTGTAAAAGATTTCCCTGAAGAAATTCAGCTTGACGCGAAAAATGCAATATCAAATTTCATGACCGCTGTAGGGCAATATCCCGAACGCGCCACTTATATTGCACAACTGGCCGATGGCGCCTTCAGCTACTTCTCTTTGTCATCTGAGCCCAAAACCGCTAGTCGACTGAGGCAAAATCTTAGTCCTCTAAATCTATTTCTTGACACGAATTTCCTATTTGGCATCTTAGATTTATCGATAGGCCCTCAAGTTGCTGTTTCCAACGAACTGATAAGAGTTATTAGAGAATACAAATTTCCGTTTTATCTCAAACGACATGCGAGAACAGAGCGTGAAATATTATCGAGCGTAACAAACCACGAAATTGATTTCTCGCAACGGCAATGGTCGAAAAGAATTAGTCGAGCGGCAATGACATCGCGTTTCTTAACCGGCGTGGAGCTTCGATATCACCAGGCTTATATCGAAACAGGCATTGATGTGCAATCGTTTTTCCGTCCCTTCCACCATGCGGATATATTGCTCGATGACAAGTCGATCGAAAGGTATGGCAATTCAACGACCGACCAAGTTACAGAGCAAATAGCAACACTTATTAATGACTACACAGAGTACCTAGGGCCAAAAGCAAAACGAAAATCTTATGGGATCATTGCTCATGACATGACTTTACTTGATTCGGTGAGACAGCTGAGATCAAATGCGAAATCGACTTTGGAGGCCGGGGCATTAATAATTACTTGCGATTACAGCTTGTACAGCTTTGATTGGAAAACAAGCAAAGCCCAAGGGGCAATGCCCTGTACAGTACTTCCAAATCTGTTTTGGCAAGTCCTTCGGCCATTCATTGGATCGGACGAGAATTTTGGTAAGGCTTTCGCGGAGACGTTCGCTATACCCGAGTTTAGAACTGTTAATAGTGGTTCGGCTGAAGCATGCTCCAAAATTCTCGT
>JAJYOH010000511.1 GCA_021796315.1 Chloroflexota bacterium | reverse complement strand
TGAGCGCCAATGATACAAAATCAGGCGGATTGCCAAGAGGAAAACCAATCGCCGAAGGCGCGATGCGGCGAATCAAGCCGATCAAGACATTTCCGGTTCCAACCTCGACGAAATTCACGATCCCCCGACCAGACAAAAGTTGAACCGTTTCGACCCAGCGCACGCGCGATTGCATCTGCGACTGAATGTCAGCGCGCAAATCGGCAGCAGATTGCATAGCTTTGGCGCTCACATTTCCAATGATTTGAACCTTCGTGTCCTTTATGCCCGCCGCATTGACAGCATCATCCCATTCTTCTTGAATGGACGCCATCAGCTTTGAATGCGCGGCAATTGAAACCGCCAATGGAATCGCACGCTTTGCCCCCGCGACTTTTGCACCAGCCATGGCGCGTTCGACCGCGGCCTTCGCACCAGAGATGACGACCTGTCCCGGTGAATTATCGTTCGCAACTTGAACCGATTCACCCTCGCGACTTGCTTCAGCGCAGACTTTTTCGAGCGCGGGAATATCGAGATTCAAAATCGCTGCCATCCCGCCGGGATTCATCTCACCGGCTTTTTTCATCAACTCGCCACGCTTGCGAACAAGTCGCAATCCGGATTCGAAAGATAAGGCCTCCGCCGCCGCGAGAGCAGATAACTCGCCAAGAGAATGTCCGGCCAGCGCGGCCGGCACAAAATCCGGATGAAGATGCATGAAGACTCGAAACGAAGCAAGCGAATGAATAAACAAAGCCGGTTGTGTGTTGACTGTGTCATTCAATTCCGTATCCGGCCCATCCCACATGATTTTGGAGAATGGGAAATGGAAAATGGAATCTGCTTCTTCAAAGGTTTCGCGAGCGACATCATAAGTAGAAGCCAATTCCTTCCCCATGCCAACGACTTGAGAACCTTGTCCAGGAAAAATGAATGCCGTACTTGAAGGATTTAATTTCATGCGACCTCCGACTGATAGACTTGTTGGACCAGTCAGACCATTAAACACAAACGAGCCGTGTTCGTCACGGCTCGTTGCGAATTACTCAGGGTTTTGTTTTTCTTTCTTGACTTCAAACACTTCCCGGCCTTGATAATGACCGCAGTTCGGGCAGACCGTATGCGGCAATCGCATCTCGCCGCAGTTCGAGCAGGCGACCAGGTTGTGAGCCTGCAACGCATCGTGAGCGCGGCGGCGGTCGCGGCGGCCCTTCGAGTGTTTACGCTTGGGATGTGGCGTCATGACTTTCTCCTTTACATACAATGGACGGGCAAAATGCCCGTCCAAACAATTTCTAACGAAGCGGGCAGATTATAGCCGCAGAGGGCGGTATCGTCAAGCAAAATTACTCGTTCAACGTAAAGCTGATCATTGGAGAGTCCTGAACCCCGAACAGAATCGTTTGATTGGGATCATCCTTTACGCCATAAATCAACCTGAGATATGTATCGTTATCGAACTCGATATCCGCATCGCCATCAAGATCGGTAGAACTCAGCCCGATGCTAAACGGGTCCACTTTCGTACCGCTATCAACCATCTTTATACTTCCCCAAATCGGCTGCCATGCATCACCGTTTTCTTCAACTACGTAAACATCCTTCCACCTCATGTGGACTGCGTTTCCCGGCTTCGAATTATGAACCAGGACACCCACATCAATCAGATAATGACCGTCGCTTGGCGTATAAAAAGTTTCCCATCCGGAATCCACATCGCCGAAATGTACGCTTTCGCGATTGATTACGTCTATCACCGTGATCTCAAGTGACCCGTATGTTACAGTGGAGCCAACCGGCGCCGGGGTTGCCGTGGGTGTCTCAGTGGGAGTGGATGTATTTGTTGGGATTGGAGTTGATGCTGAAGTCGGTTCAAGTGTTGCTGTGTTGGTCGGCGTCGCCGTAGCTGGCAGACTGAATGCCCCTCCAAAGCCGCACGCCAAAACTGCAAGCAAGCTGAAAACCCCCAAAAACGCAAACAGAAATTTTGAATATGATGAGCGAATGTTTTTCATTTGATCCCTGCCTCCTCAATGATGTTATAGAACCGTCCCGCCTTCATTATAGCCAGCATTCCACAAAAGTCAACAAAACATGTAAAATCATAATCATGGAAGTGCAAATAGCTGTTGCAAAAATCAACAAGTACGCCACGTCTGAAAGCGGCGATACGCTGGAGGCCGTTGAACGTCCCAACGGCGGGCTTTCGGTTGTGCTGGCAGACGGTCAAACCTCCGGCATTGGTGCGAAAGCTGTCTCGATGATGGTTGTCCGCAGAGTGATCGGATTGCTGGCCGAGGGCGTGCGCGATGGCGCGGCCGCACGCGCTGCGTCCGACGCGCTTTTTACTGAGAAAAAAGGAAAAGTGATTTGCACGCTCAATATCGCCTCTGTGGATTTGCACAGCGGAACCATCGTTCTCACGCGCAACAATCCCGCGCCAATCTTCGTCTGCCGCGGTGATAAAGCTGATTGCCTTGTTGCGGAAAGCGTCCCACTTGGCACATCGCGCGATGTCCGCCCGGTCATCACAGAACTCGAAATCGAAACCGGTGTGACAATTGTGGTTTACACCGATGGATTGATGAACGCAGGAGAACGACGCGGACATCAAATGGATGTTTGTGAAGTGATCCAGTCTTTTTTGGATGAGCAGGAACCGACTCCGCAGGAGCTCGCCGATTCATTATTGCATTATGCGGTCAAACTGGACGAAGGGCGGCCAGCCGACGATATCAGTGTTCTCGTGCTGAAAGTTGTCCCGCACGGCGGCGATGATGTCCGCCGCATGACTGTGCAACTGCCGATTTCTTCATAATAATAGAAATGAGAAAAGCCAAAACATCCCAACTTCGGTTATGGCAGGCCAACCTCCGCGAGACTGGCGTTCTTCTCCGTGAATTCCGTCAGCCAGTGCTCACTTTTTCAATTGCCATTATCGGGCTTGGGATTTTGTATCATTATCTGGCTATTCAATCCGGAGAGCCGCTTAGCGGAATCTCCGAAGCTATTTACCTCATGTTGACCCTGGCATTTTTACAGCCAGCCGGCAGTTTTCCTCGCACACCTATTTTGCAAGCGTTTTATTTTTTACTCCCCATCATTGGGGTTGGGACACTCGCGCAGGGATTGGCGGAATTTGGCGTTATGCTATTCAACCGTCGCGCGCGCAGCAAGGAATGGGAGATCGCTGTGGCTTCTACTTTTCAAGATCATACAGTTCTGGTGGGTCTCGGACATCTCGGTTTTCGCGTTGTTGAAAAACTCCATGAAATGAAAGAACATGTTGTTGCCATTGAACAGAATCCATCCAAGGATACTTTCGCGGCCGTCCAACGGATGAACATACCGGTTATTCAAGATGATGCGACCCGAATGATCGCGCTGGAAAATGCAGGTGTTGCCAAAGCCAAGACAATCATCCTGTGTGCACAAAACGACTCGCTCAACTTGCAGATTGCGCTCAAGGCACGCACGATCAATCCCAAAATCCAAGTTGTAATCCGTATCTTCGACGAGGAGTTTGCAAAGTCGCTCCAAGAGCAATTTGGCTTTAACGCGTTGAGCGGCACAGGCATGGCCGCGCCCGTTTTTGCCGCGGCCGCTGCCGGGGCGGATGTGACCAATCCAATCTCCGTCGAAGGGCAGCAATTAAGTTTGGCGCGATTGACCATCAAACTCGATTCGTCGTTCGTCGGCAAGACAGTCGGATTTATCGAAGACAATTATCACATCAGCATGATTCTGGTGCGGCACGACCATCACACAGAGATGCATCCCACCGATAGCAAAATTATAAATGGCGGAGATGTGCTGGCTGTGCTTGGCGGCCCTCAGCAACTCAGCAATCTGATGCACGATAATGGATGAGCCTGATAGTAAACGATTCTTGATCGGTGTGGTCGGGCCATGTGGCTCCGGAAAATCAACATTGATTGCCAGCTTGGAAAAAGAGGGATTCAAATGCCGCCACATTGCACAGGAACACTCTTATGTTCCAAGCATGTGGCAGAAGATTACAAATCCCGACTTACTGGTTTTTTTGAACGCATCTTTTGAAACGTGCACTCAACGTCGCAGGCTGAACTGGAATAACGCCGACTACCAGGAACAGCAAAACAGGTTGGCGCATGCCCGTCAACACGCTGACATTATCATCGAGACCGATATGTTGACAACTGAAGAAGTCCGCGCTCGAGTGCTGGAATTCTTGCGAGCGAAACGATGAAAAAAATCTTCCTGCTAATTCTTCTGGCCGTTGTTGCGTGCCAAACCGTCACGCCAACATCTGCCCCTAAGAGCGATCTCCTTCAGGCCGATTGGAACGACCGGTCGCTATTCCGCAGTGGGCTTTCTTCATCTTATCAGCCAGTCCTTGCTCAACTGCCCGAGGCCAGCATTTATCACATCGAGTACAAAATTGCCGGCGACTTATATCATGTGAACGGCATGGAAAAAGTACGATACACAAATCAAGAAAACCAGCCATTGAACGAAGTTCAATTCCATCTCTTTCCAAACATCCTCGGCGTGACTGGTTCACCATCAAC
>JAJYOH010000510.1 GCA_021796315.1 Chloroflexota bacterium | reverse complement strand
GACCACCGCCCTGTCGGCGTTGGCGCAATGGGGCCTATCACGACAAAACTGCGTCAGATGTTCGACGATGTGGTGCGCGGAAAGAATCCGAAATACGAAAGCTGGAATCTGGCCGTATAAACAGAAGATAAACAAAAAAGCACGCCATTTAATAAATGGCGTGCTTTTTTGTTTCTTAATTCCCTGTCTATGGATTTTTCTTGAAACGCACCACAACCATGTTCTTATTGCAGTCGCTGGATGTGTTGATATAAAGATTATCCGAAAGCGGCAGACCTGCCTGGTCGAGCAACTGGAGATAAAGTGTTTTTGTTGTTGTCTGGGGGATGGTTCCAAGTTTGAAATCAAAGCCCGAAGGGCCGTAGGGAATTTGAGCAGCATTGCTCACGTTAATCATCTTGATTGGCTGTCCATTCAAGGTACCATAGAGGCCGATTACCATACCAATGATGGGACTATTATTGGCATCGACTACAGTACCTGCAACACCAAACCAACTGCATCCAAGGTCAGGGAAATAGGTTGTGCTGGCAATATTTTTATACGAACTACTGAATGGCGCTTTCGGAGTGCTGGTTGGCTGTGGCGTCTTGGTCGGCGGAACCAATAAAACCGGCGTGATGGACGGTTCCAAAGTGATCAGCGGAGCAAGCGTCGCAGTGGGCGTTGTAATGGCTATCGTTGCCGTCCAGGTTGCTTCTGGTTGAATCGGAGTGATCGTCGCCGTTGGAAATAGAAACGGTGTCGGCGGAGGCGGAAACGGATTCAAAGGGCTAGTCGGATTAACGAAGATCAACGCAAAATAACCGCCAATGCACAACGTAATAATCAATACCAAAATGGACAGCATATCCCACAAACTGAATTGTGACCCAGATCGCTTAACCGGTTGTTCATCTTTGAACTCAAAGTTATCCATGCGTTACTCCACGATTAGGGCGCCAGTACGATGGCTGCCTGCGTGCGTTGTTGCGTCACCCAATTCTTTAAAGCCAGTTCCTGTTGAGAGAGATATGCGTCCGGCGAAAGGGGATGCTGCGGGTCACGCTCAAGCACCTTGATAATTTGAAACCCAATATCGGTTTGGATCACATCACTGAATTGGCCGGCTTGCAAACTAAACGCGGCATCCTCGATCTTTTGGTCAAGCAGATACCCTTTCGGGAACCAGCCCAAATCACCATGTGTGGTTGGATCGGATTGTACAGCCAGCGCATTGAAATCAGCACCGCCTTTCAATTGAGCAAGCGCCGAGTTCGCATCGTCTGTGTTTAGGAATAATATCTGCTGGGCATGAACCTGGTCAGCTGTGGTGGGAACGGCGTTGACGATCTTATCCCGCATCCAGGCCGCTTCGGCAGAACGCTTCAACGCTACACGGAAGGTCGCATCAATATAGCCATGACCAGACTCCCAAGCGGATAATTTGCCCGCGCCGCCCAATTGCTTGGTCAGCGCATCCACGCGGGACTGTAAAGCGGATTCCGATAGATCGAAGCCCGCGGCCTTTGCGCCTTGCGCCAGCAAGACCTGCGCGATCAGATCTTCGATGACAGCTTTGCTTGCATCTGTGTCATTGACGGTTTTTCCGAGAGCAGCCTGTGCAGATTTATATCTCGCTAGTTCTGCGTTGAATTCGGTAACTGTAACCCCTTCCCCATTGACGGTGAGAGCCATCGGTTCGGGAGTAGCGGTTGGAGGCACGGGCGTGGACGTCGGCCCAACGGGTGTAGGTGTGGCCTTGGTCCCAAATAAAGAACCGCAGGCAGAAAGGCCCAAGGTCAGGATCAAAGTCAAGTGGATCAGAATTATGCGCGAGCGGTGAAACATCGTCCAGATTATACCAATTAAAAATTGTAGGGGCACAGCGAGCAACGCTGTGCCCCTACTGAGGGGTTTGGTTAATACTCCGGCATTGGAGGAGGAGCAGGCTTTTCCTTCTCAGGGATATCTGTGATGAGAACATCCGTGGTCAGGATCATGGCCGCAATGGAGGCCGCATTCTCGAGCGCGCCGCGCACAACCTTGACCGGGTCAATGACGCCGACTTTGATCATGTCAACGTAGGTGTTTGTGAGCACGTTGAAACCGATATTCTTGTTCTTCTCTTCTGCAGCTTTGCGGCGGACGGTATCAATGATGACCGAGCCATCCTGGCCGGCATTGGAAGCAAGTTTGCGGATGGGCGCTTCGAGCGCCTTCTTGACGATGTTGATACCGACCCGAATTTCTTCGTCTTCGGTAGCCTTCGCCATTTTGTCGAGTTTATTGGAGGCGTTGATGAGGGAAATTTCGCCGCCGGGGACGATGCCTTCCTCGACAGCCGCGCGGGCCGCAGAGAGGGCATCTTCGACACGATGCTTCTTTTCCTTCATCTCGGTCTCAGTTGCCGCGCCAACACGGATGATCGCAACGCCGCCGCTCAACTTGGCAAGACGTTCCTGAAGTTTTTCCTTGTCGTAATCGCTGGTGCTTTTTTCGATCTCAGCGCGAATTTCCTTGATACGACCTTCGATCTCGCTCTTCTTGCCCTTGCCGTTGATGATGGTGGTGTTCTCCTTGTCGGAGACGACCTTCTCAGCGCGGCCAAGATCGGCAATGGTAGCGGTTTCGAGTTTGCGGCCGGTCTCTTCAGAGATGACGGTGCCACCGGTTAGAGTGGCAATATCCTGCAGCATGGCCTTGCGGCGATCACCAAAACCGGGCGCCTTGACAGCCAACACATTGAGCATACCGCGCAGTTTGTTCAATACGAGTGTGGCCAGGGCCTCACCATCAATATCTTCGGCAATGATGACGAGTTCGCGCTTGCCAAGCTGGACGAGTTTTTCCAACAGCGGCACGATATCCTGCGCGGCGGAAATCTTCTTCTCATTGATCAGAACATAGGCATCTGCAATGACGGCTTCCATCTTGTCGGTACTGGTGATGAAGTAGGCCGAAAGATAACCACGGTCGAACTGCATGCCCTCGACGAATTCGGTCTCATCGGCCATGGACTTGGACTCTTCAACGGTGATGACGCCATCCTTGCCGACTTTGTCCATTACGTCTGCAATCAGATCACCGACATGAGTGTCAGCAGCTGAGTTTGTGGCAACAGAGGCGATCTCTTCGCGGGTGTCAATCTTGACGGCCATCTTGCGGAGTTCTTCCACAACGGTTTCCGTGGCCTGTTGAATGCCATGTTTGACCAACATCGGGTTGTAACCAGCTTCGAGCGCCTTGAGACCTTCGTTGACAATGGCATGCGCCAGCACGGTCGAGGTGGTCGTGCCGTCACCGGCGATATCGTTGGTCTTGGTCGCGGCTTCTTTGAGAAGTTGAGCACCCATGTTCTCGAACGGATCTTCGAGTTCGATTTCTTTTGCCACTGAAACGCCGTCATGTGTAATAGTTGGGGAACCGAACTTGCGGTCCACAGCCACATTGCGGCCCTTCGGGCCGAGAGTTGCGCCGACCGCGTTGGCGACGACATTCATGCCGGTCCTAAGCTTACGGCGCGCTTCTTCAGAAAATACAAGTTGTTTTGCTGACATGGTTTAATATCTCCTTAGCTTTCAACCACGGCCAAGACGTCGCTCTCGCGCATGATGAGCAATTTCCTGCCATCCATCTTGATCTCGGTGCCGGAATATTTGGCGAACAACACTTTATCGCCGACTTTCAGATCCATGGGAACGCGCTGACCTTTATCATCGCGATCGCCGGGGCCTGCCGCCAGGATCTTGCCTTCCTGCGGTTTCTCTTTGGCGGTCTCGGGCAGGATGATGCCGCCAGCGGTCATCTCTTCCTGTTCGATTGGTTCAACGATCACACGTCCGCCCAAAGGTTTGAGCTTGAGCTTGCTTGCCATAATTTGACCTCCTGAAAAGTAGTATTTGGATAAGCACGAAATTAGCACTCTCTTATCCTGAGTGCTAACGTATGATACCGAATTCACAAGTTCCCGTCAAGAGAGACAGAAAAACTCTAACAAAGTTCTGACGCGGGGCAACACAGAAGCCAACGACTCTAAACTAATTACGGGGTTGCATACGGTGTGGCCGTACCGAACAAATTTATATCAAGCGTGGATGTAGGCACACCGCTTCCCGGCGTGGCGGAGAGCGGCGTGCCCGAAACGGTTGTTGTCTCCGCTGATGTCGAGCATTCCTGCTGTGCGACTGCGATATTCGTCGCAATATCCGGGCGTTTCGCCAGAATATCACCACCCTGAGTTTCGATGTTAGTTATTATACTTTTGGCCTGTGGACAATATGTCGGATCGCGCGGTCCAAGCGCCGCCAACACCGAGAAATAAACCTGATAATAATCTATGCTGCTCGCCGAAAGCGGCAAAGCATTCACCGCAACGCTCACCTCCCCATTGGCCGTATTACAATCCCTTTCATAGCGAGCCTGGCAGCCTTCCAATGCTGTACAACCTCTAACCGCACATTTTAAGACCGGAATAGAGCCTTCATAATTACGATTCTTGAAGAAGATAATACCCAGTTGTCCATAAATATCGGCGCTATCCGGTTTGAAATCCAATGCTTTCTGCG
>JAJYOH010000509.1:1771-4566 GCA_021796315.1 Chloroflexota bacterium | reverse complement strand
GGTTCGGGGTCGAAGCCCCAGGTGGCGCTGCCGGAACTGGTGGTGTTGGAGGGGGAGGCGGTCATGGTATACGTGGCAGTGCCTGAACCCGGCGGCAGGTTGATCGTGCAGCTGCCGGTGCAGGAAATCGGCACACTCCCCGCATTGCCGCTGACGCTGATGGTTTCGTTTTGCGGGTTGGAAACGGTCAATACCAATTGAGCGTTGCTCTTGCACCAGTTATACGCTCCCCACTGGCCGCAGGTCACTGCGCCGGTTATGGATGCCGATTGGGGACCGCCGCCGCATCCAATTTGAATCCACTGCGTGCAGCACCAATAGGTGTTGTTCCTGCACAGGGAATACCAACCGCAGTATCCGCAGCCGCCCGCCAGCGCCACTCCCGGAACGCCGATGAGTTTCTGTATCTCACCGCCGCCGATGGGGATGATCCTGTTTCCCTGTGCTGTGGTTGTCACCCCCGGCTGCCATCCGGCAAACGTGATGAATAGCGCCGCGAATGCGATTGCCAAAAAGACCCACACGGGCAGTGCAACATACTGATGTTTTCTTTTGGGATTGGGGCGCATTGTTTTCCTCCCGACACACTGTTATTTGAAGATCATCAATGAAGATTTATTTTCAAGGTCATATTGTAAGGCTTGAAGTGGATTTCTGAGCTTGCATTTTTGTCGGCGTGAATCAGTGGGAAGAATTGCTCAAATCCGTACTAGGGATTAAGCCAATCCGTACTAGGGATTGACCCAATCCATACTAGCGATTGACCCAATCCGTACTAGCGATTGACCCAATCCGTACTAGCGATTCAACCAATCCCTAGTATGGACTTTGTGAAAAGGTTCCAATAATTTGAAATCCCTCGGGATAGTATTAAGGGTTTTGTTGCGCTAATATTTTTCTTTGAGTGAAGCCGCAGGCAGTGTAATAAATCCCTCCTGCTTGTGCCCGATGCGTGTCACCTCGTTCGGCTTTTCCGCCGCCAGCCAGGCCGTATAAGCCGCCACAAGCGCATCCAATTGCCCAGGCATGCGCACCAACTCCATCGGCAAGATACCGCGCATTAATTTATGGCGCGTGACTTCCTCGAAGAAATCCATCGGGTCTTTAATGCGCATCCCGTTTTCGTAAAGCAAAAGCTCCCGTTGCAGGCGCCCCTCCAGGGTCGATTTTTGAAGCGGACTCCCGCCGAGCAAAACGCAAAAAGCCGCATGTGGATGAGTCTCCAGCCACTGGTGAGACGCGCCTTCTTCAGGGTAGGGCTTGAATCCGATCTTCGATAACTTTCTGTACAACCCGAATCCAACCTGGACCCAGGCCGGGCACAGCGATTCTCTGGCCCCGGTCCCGCTGACGGCAATGCCGCGCTCGCGCAATTCATGCTCAGCCACGCGCATATCCACGCCGCGCAAGATGTGCGGAGTCAAACTTTGCTTCTCCAGATTTTTACGAACCAAACCATGATTGACATGCGAGGGCGCATTGACCGCCACAATCGCTGATTCCTGCCCGCCCAGAAAAGCCATCACATCTTCCATCTCGCCTTCGCTCAATGCCACCAGATTCAAACCACGATCCAGCGCGGCATAAGTGAAAGACTTATGTCCTGAAGTTGGATCGACGCCGACAAAAACCGAATCTATAAAAAGCATAGTAAGATTATCAACTCGAAGGCTAACAATATGAGTGTAGCCGAAAAAGGAAACATATGCAACCGATACAACGCCGTGCTTTATACGCCATTCTATTGCTCGCCGGTCTCGCCTGGATATTCATCAGCGCCGACAAAACCGGCGAGTCCACCGCGGGACGCATCCCCGCGCCGCAAAAAGGTTTTCTGGCGCCTGAGATTTCCCTCGCCACCCCAAAGGGAGACAAATATGTTCTCTCTGAATTAAAAGGCAAAGCCGTAATAGTCAACCTGTGGGCCACCTGGTGCCCGCCCTGCCGGGCCGAGATGCCCACCATCGAAAAACTCTACGAAGAGTATAAAGATAAAGGGCTGGTCGTGCTTGGCGTGAACACAACTTCACAGGATAACCCGCTCGACATTGCCCCATTCCTGACGCAATACAGCATAACCTTCCCGATTCTATTGGACGAAGTTGGCAGCGTGGCGCAGAAATATGATCTGCGCTCCCTGCCATCCAGCTACTTCATCAACCGCGATGGCACGATCGACGACATCGTGATCGGCGGCCCAATGTCTGAAGCTTTACTGCGCACAAAGATAGAGGAAATCCTAAAATAACATGCTTGCACTTTTCCGCAATCTCTTCGCTCCCCCACGCGATCTTATTCTGATCGTAGCCGCCGCATGGTTCGGCTTGTCTCTGGCCGAAAAACGAACCGCGCGCTACAACGTCAACGCCGAAGCGCTGAATAACCTGATCTTTGCCGGCCTGCTTGCCTACATCATTGGCGGGCGTCTCTTGTATGCCGCTGAACACATCTCGGCATTTGCACAAAGTCCGCTCAGTTTGATTTCCCTGAACATCACACTCTTCGATAGCTGGGGAGCATTGGCCGCCGCAATCATCACGGGTCTGGTTTATGCTCAACGTAAAGGATTATCGCTGTGCTCCGCACTTGATGCGTTGACATTATTTTTTGCCTCGCTGGCCGTTGGCATCGGATTTTCACATCTTGCCTCCGGTGCAGCTTTTGGACAGGAGACCAACCTGCCCTGGGCCATCGACCTTTGGGGCGCGATGCGACATCCGACCCAAATCTACGAGATCATCGCTTCGCTCCTGACCCTGGGCCTGCTCTGGTTCCGAAAAGCCGACTCAAAACCC
>JAJYOH010000509.1:0-1761 GCA_021796315.1 Chloroflexota bacterium | reverse complement strand
GGCGGCTGCGGATTCCAAACCCGGCAGCGATTTCCTGCTATTTGCCGCGCTGACCTCCGCCAGCCGACTCGTCATCGAAGGCTTTCGCGGCGACAGCACACTCATCCTGGGCGGATTCCGTTCTGCCCAAATCATCGCGTGGCTGGTCCTGGCAGTCTCACTCGTCGCATTGGAATTGTTGAAACCGCGCGTCGTCCCAAAAGAATAAAAAATCAAACTCGCCGTTATTTATAAAGCGGCGAGTTTTTGTTAGTCATGCCGGAGTGCAAAATCTCCCGATTTTGCACCGAAGTCAGAGACTTCGGACTCCCTTTTATTTCCTCAGCGCAATCGGTTTCAAATAAGAATCGAGCAGGGCATCCATCCGCTCGAACGACTCGCAAACAAAAAACATCGGGTTGAACGCGTAAACGGTTTTAGGGATCCGGGCAATCGTTTCAATATCGAACGGCGCAATGATGACCTCGCCGCCGAAATATCCTTCGTGCGAAATTCCCAATTTTTCGTACAAGGAATGGACGACGTTCCAGCCCTTGTCCTGCGACGACATTTGGCCCTGTTTATGCAATCCATTCACTCCTTCAATGATGCGGTGAATATCGTTTTTGTGGGAAAGGAAATTCTCCTGAATTTGCTCGAAGACATTGCCAGTGTAGTCGATCACGCCATCGCGCCCAAGCCGATAGAATTCCATGATCGTGTTCGTGAGTTCGGCGCGGCCTGAAATCGTCCCAGCCCCGAATACTTTAAGGCGGTTATCTTCGATCACCAATCCAAATTCGGTGCTGTACCATGCCAGGCGTTTGATAACTTCTCTCTCGTCCTGTGTCGCTTTCATGTAGGCGGGAGCGAATTTATCTTCGATGCGCGCGTAGAATTCCTGCGTCAGATAAGGAAGATGCCCGAAGATGTCGTGGAACATATCCGGTTCGGGCGTGAACTCCATCTGGTCGCGCGTGCGCAGATAATCAGTGATCAGAAAAATGCGCTGGGCAAATTTCTTATACCAATCGTCGGCAAGCGTGTAACGCACAGCCGTCCGCTCGATGTGCCATCCGGTACGCGCAGTGATGTGATCGTTGAGATGCGCCACGGTCGGGATGTGAAGCGGATCGAGCCGCAACAACGTCAACCCATGTTTAAATTCACGACATACATGTTCCAGCAAATAGGGTTGGTGAATCCCGGCAAACAGGTCAACCCAAATCGAATGTTGTTCGCCGGTGAATGTGATCTCCTGATTTTGAGTTGTATATTCCCGGCTCGGATCAAGAGCTTGCTCGGCGATATCTCCCGTGTAGATCGGCGGATTTTGATTCTTGGTCATTTACTCACCTTTCTTATATTTTAAAATTTCCAGCGGGGGTTGCTTCGTGGCATGAAGATATTATCACCTCCGAAAACACGCGTCAAGAATTGGACAACTCTGGTCGGTTTTTGGGTGACCGCGCGGTTCAGCGAGTGATGATAAAATTTTCCAAATTATGCAGACAAATGATTCCGCAGTGAATGAAAAATTGATTCTGGTGACGGGCGCGGCGCGGCGGATCGGGCGAATCCTGGCTCTGGCCGCGGCACGCGCTGGCGCGGATGTGATCATCCATTACGGGACTTCAAAAGACCAGGCGGACGAAACAAAAAAAGAAATCGCATCACTTGGACGAAAAGCGTGGACCATCCAAGCTGATTTGAGTCAAGCTGACGAGGTTGCAAACCTAATTTCACAGGCCGGCAAAATCGGCGTACTTCACGCGCTGATTA
>JAJYOH010000508.1 GCA_021796315.1 Chloroflexota bacterium | reverse complement strand
AAGGAATTTTTCACGGCAACCAGGTATGTAGAATATAGATAAGGATGGCGATATGAATGCTTCTTCGGTAACAGAATTTGATACATCTGCCTCACAGACTGTCCTGGTGGTGACGGATGACCCTAAAACTGCCCAGTTATGGATTTTCCTTTTTCAAGAAAAAGGATGCACGGCGGTAAGCGAAACTCCAGCGTACGCGATTCAGACCGGGCGCGTGCTGGCTCCCTGGCTGGTTTTGGTGGATGTAAAGATTCCGCATGTTGAGCGCCTGGCTTTGTGCCGTGGTTTGAAATCTGCCAGCCGTGGAGTGTTGTTGATGCTCCTGCCATCCGACCATCAGCAGATCGCCGAGGCTTATGCGGCAGGCGCTGACGAATGCATCGTCCAACCGATAAACCCGGCATTGGTGCTTGTCAAAGTCATGTCGTGGATGGTACGCCAACAACTTTTAGGCATTAACAATTTCGCTCTCGAATCTTTTTCATAAATCTTTCTGTGTGTACGCGAACATCCCGCAGTATTCTGCGGGATGTCTGTTTGTTATTTATGAAATATTTCTATTGACCGACGCCCGTTGAAATGCGGCCTGACTGCAGGTCATCCAGTACTTGTTGAACGAGGCGTTGTTTTCCGGGGGAAAGCAAGGTCGGGTCAACGTCAGCCAGCCCCAGCGGAGCTTGAACGTTTTGTCCGCCTTTCCCGGCGATCAGGTCTGGCCAGGCGGTTTGGATGGCTTTGATCTCATCGGAGCGAATGGTCATCACCCAGCCTGAGGGTTTGGAAGCTGGCAAAGAGGTGCCGATCACCTGAGTGCCGGTGGTGCCGAGATAATCGGTCAGTTCTTTAACTGCGATATCCGGATAAAGATAAATAGTGTAAACCTTGTGCTGGACAATCAGGATGTCTGCGTATGCGCCGTAATGGGCTTTGTCTTCAGTCGAAGGGATTTCGACCACTTGAGGAAAGCTATACGGCAAAAAATAGAACGGTCTGCACAGGCCGCAGTAATAAGCCATGCCGTTCGAAAAAGCGGCGGCGGCCTTTTGCCCATCTGCGTTGCCTTGGGGGATCAGGATGCCAGTGTGATAATCATCGCTGATCATGGCCGCGGTGTAGCCAGCTATAAAAGCTGGAATGTCCACTTGTGTGGCGGCTGCCAGCGCGCTGATGTTGCCTCCGGCAGTGATGCCGGGGATGTTGACTGCCAGAAACTGTACCTGCGGTGCGGCCGCTGCCAGCGCGGCGAGACCTGGATCGGGTGGCAGGGCAATCACAACTTTGAGACCCGGTTCGAGGTCCGCGGGTGTGAGCGAATTGCGAACCTGAAAACGCATCCCAGCCTGCTGGGAAAGATCGTAAACCACTTTTTGGAACGTGTCCGATTCTGCCTTGTTCATATCCGCTGGCAGAACCAGAATCGCTAACGGTACGACTGGCGTTGGGGTGAGAGCGGGCAGGGAGGTAGGTGTAATGGTTGGAGCCGCCGTTGGCGTGGCGGCTTTTCCGCCGAGTCCGCAGGCGCTGAGGATGGATGCGATCAGAATGATGAAGAGAAAAATTTTTGCACGCACATGTTTACTCCACGAGCAGAATGCGTGAATTATACTTCCCCTTATAAACGCAGATGCCACCCAATGGGGGGCATCTTTTTTTTCACTCGCCAGTATTATTTCGACACGATCTTGATTGTCTTTGGCCGCGCTGATTCGGCTTTCGGCAGGCGCAGGGTTAATACTCCATCGGTGATCCTGGCCTCGACCTTATCGGCATCGAGCGGTGAAGGCATGCGCAATTCGCGTCGGATCGTGCCGCTTGGAAGTTCCTGCAGGAGATATTCATTTTCGTCGGGGGCGATTTTGCCCTCGATGCGGACAACATCCTCCAGGACTTGAATATCGAGATCGTCGGCTTTTAAACCGGGCGCAAGCGCTGTCAAAACAAAGGCGTCGCTTTCGTCGCGGACGTTGACGGCCATGAAGCGTGCGCTCTGTGAGTGTTCAGCGGCGGCCATCCAGCGGCGGGCCATGCGGTGCGGGAACGGATAAGCGTAGAAAGTCATTTTAGTTTCTCCTTTTCATTTATTGCATTTGAATGCCATCATCTTAGCCTGTCTTTATAAGAAAAAATCCGCCGCAGAAACCTGCGGCGGATTGCAAAGCTTGTCAATGGATTATCGAAGATCTTTATTTGATGAACGTGTAAACTGCTGCGTGGGCAACCTGGTTGCTTCCAACGCTGATCGTTAGTAAAGCTTGGTGATCGCCCAGGGCCGCGCCTTTCACTGCCGACATGGTCACTGTGACGGTTCCAGATGCGCCCGCGCCCAACGTCACGCTGGATGGGCTGACCGAGTAAGCCACACTTCCATCGCCGGCGCCAACTGCAACGCCGAAGGTAGTCGCGCTGCCGCTCAAATTAGTGAGAGTCAGGTCGAAGGTTGAAGTCTGGCCAGAGCCGGACGGCACTGCGCCGAAGCTGACGCTGACGGGGTTGAGCGCTACGGTGGCATTGACCGCTGAGAACAAATTCTCTCGTCCTGCCCCAATGATGTTGACATCCGGTTCGAGCGCAGTGCTGGTCGATTTCTTTAACACCCCTTGATCGGCTGTATTGACAATGGCTGAACGGACTTCCGCGGCTGACCAATCAGGATGCAGCCAGCGTACGACCGCGGCTGAACCGGCCAAATGAGGTGTGGCCATGGATGTACCCTGGAAGAACGCGAAGCACGGAGGCGCGGCGCAGAATTGATGCGGAATGGAACTCAGCACATTCACACCCGGAGCGACCACATCCGGTTTGACGCGGAAGTCCACGTCCGTTGGCCCCTGGCTGCTGAAGCCGGCCATGAAATCATCGTTGCCAGTCACGAGATATGCCGGAGCCGCAAAGATGGTAGTTGATTGTCCATCATGAGTCTTCAGCACAGCGCCATCGGTAACTGAAATCATATAAGCGAAAACAGTGGGCTGATTTGGGGTTCCATCCTGTCCCATCGCAATTGGATCACCTGCGACACTATTCGAGACCACCACTGCAATCGCGCCGGCATTTTGTGCATTACGAATCTTGGTCGAGAAGGTACAAACACCACGGGCGATCAGAGCAATCCTGCCCGTCAGGCTTCCAGATGGAAGCGCTGTGCAAGCGGTGTTTAGACCGTTGATGCCGGTGCCGCTAACTGCTGAGAGTGTCGCGGTCAAATCGCTGGAAACGGTCGGGAAATCCCCAGCCGCAGCAGCAACGGTATCGGTTCCGCTGGTGATCGGCGTGCCAATGAAATGACCTACGGTTGAAGCCCCGGCAGTCAGCGCAAAAGCCGCGGAACCCGGCGATTCAACAGTGTAGTGGCCCGGGCCGCTGTTGCCAGCCGCGACAGCCACAACCATGTTGGCATCATCAAGATTGTTAACTGCGATGGTCAACAGGTCTTGAAATCCGTGTGCGCCGCCGCCCAGGCTCATGTTGGCTACGTCGAAGCCGTCAGCATAAGCGGCCTCGAGCGCATCCAGAATATCCTCGCTGCGCGCATTAAGAACATCACCGGGGAAGATGTTGTAGTTGCCAAGCAAAGCGCGAGGCGCAACGCCTGAAATTCCATGAGGTATGGTAACGCCGTTGACTGAAGCGGGTGTGTCGAAGTTGCAGGCAACTGTTCCGGCTACATGTGTGCCGTGCTCCTGCAGGGCTTCGGCAGTATAACCGCGGCCAGGGGTCTTATTGTTGAATACCTTGGCTGCGATGACTTTATTGTTGGTGAAGCGAGAATCACCCAATTGAGTCTGGGGAGGATAACCAGCATCTGAGAAACAAGGATGTGTAACATCAATACCTGTGTCGACGATGGCGACCTTGACGCCTTCACCGGCATTCGACGGGCCGCCGCCGACATTCCACGCGTCGAACGCGGAGATCAGTGAGAGATCGGGATCATCATAAGTTGGATAGTACAAGCCTTCATATTCCGCGTGCTGAACCATCGGCGCCGCGGCAAGTGTGGAGAGAGACGTACCATTCAATTGCACGGATACCGCGTTCAGTGAAATATCAAATTGGCCTGTGATCTTTGCTTTGGGCGCATTGGCTTGCAGCCATTTTTTGAAATCATTGCGCTCGGCTGAAAGCTGTGCGCGATATGATTTTACGGCGCTGTTGCTGAAATCGATCTTCTTGCCTTGAGCCGGTTTGGTTTTGACATATGTGGCGAGCGGGTCACCTATTAATTGCACGAGGGCGCTGGATGTGTCAACGCGTGGACCATTGTTTGATGCGTCCGAGTTGCCCCCACTGTTTCCTCCTGAACCGGCCCAGGCAGGTCCGACAAGGCTGAACGTCATCACGAGAATTGCGATAAAAACCAGAAAATTGAAAAGTCTCTTGTTCATTTACATATCTCCTCGTTATTTTATTTGACGATTGAATAGCAGATGAATCTGAAACTGTGATATATGTTTTTTCTTTCGCACCTCCAAAATAAAAACCGTCGAATTATTTTTCGGCGGTCTGGCGATCTGCATTCGTATTCCTTGCAGACCCATGACTTTGCGTCCCCACCTGCGCGGCCCTGGC
>JAJYOH010000507.1:3943-4572 GCA_021796315.1 Chloroflexota bacterium | reverse complement strand
ACTGCAAGACCAGGCCGCACAAAGTATGAAAAATTTCCGGCATATTCATGGGGCACTCAGTCTGGAAACCATTGAAGCCAAACCGGTATTTGATGGTGATCAAATTCGTGATCTTGAAATAGAGGAAAAGAACCGCGCCAAGGAGATCATTGAAGATTTTATGATCGCGGCGAACGGTGTGACTGCACGCTATCTCTCGGCTAAAAAATTCCCTTCGATTCGCCGGGTGGTACGCATTCCAAAACGATGGGATCGGATTGTTGAAATAGCCGCGGATCACAAGTTCAAACTTCCAGAACTCCCAGATTCAAAAGCGTTGGAGGAATTTCTCGTCAAGCAAAAAGCCGCGGATCTACTGCGCTTCCCCGACCTTTCTTTGGCTGTCATTAAGCTTTTGGGCGCTGGCGAATATATAGCAGAGCTTCCTGATGGGGAAGTACCGGGTCACTTTGGTCTGGCGATCAAAGACTATGCTCACTCGACCGCTCCCAATCGCCGCTACCCCGACCTGTTGACGCAGCGATTGTTGAAAGCGGCCCTGGATGGGAAACCTGCGCCCTACAACAAAGATGAACTGGATGTTCTGGCGGCTCATTGCACCGAAGCAGAAGATGCTGCGAACAAAGTCG
>JAJYOH010000507.1:0-3933 GCA_021796315.1 Chloroflexota bacterium | reverse complement strand
TCTGCTTGAATCGAGAATCGGAGAGCAGTTTGATTCGATTGTCACAGGCGCTTCCGAGAAAGGGACGTGGGTCCGGCTTCTCAGCCTCCCTGTTGAAGGCAAGCTGGTGGATGGATTCGAGGGGCTGGATGTCGGCAACCGGCTGCGCGTGAAATTAACATCTGTTGACGTTCAGCAAGGATTTATCGATTTCAAGAAAGTCAACTCATCAAAACATTGATGCAGAAATGTACGCATCCGCATTCAAAATAGAAAAGGATAAAACTTATGAAAAAGCAAGCAGGTTTGTGGATCGATCATCGTAAGGCCGTTGTTGTACTTGTTACCGACCAAGGTGAAGAAATAAAGAAAATTACATCTGATATGGAAAAACATGTCCGTTTTATGGGCGGGACAGCATCAGGAGACGGCTCGACAGAGGATGTGCGGGACCGTCAATTTGGGAACCATCTCAACAGCTACTATGATCAAGTCATCGCAGTTCTTCGTGACGCCCACTCGATTCAAATCTTTGGGCCGGGCGAGGCCAAGGGCAAACTCGAAAAACGTCTTGAGAGTGAAGGACTCAAGGAACGTATTGTGGGAATTGAAACCGTGGACAAGATGACGGATCACCAGATTGCAGCGAAAGTTAGAGGGCATTTTCCTGCCTAGATTATGTTGTGCAATTAATGCAAACACCTGCCGCAGAACTATAATCTTGCGGCAGGAATGTTATTCGCGGAGGAATGAATGGGATTACCCTCTGAGGGCAATACGCTGAACAACGCGGGAAATCTTGGTGGCGCGACCAAGCCTAAAGTTTCCGATCAATTGTTGGAGAAGGCGCGCGAAGAATCGGATGCCGTTTTGAAGGAGCTTGAGTCGCAGTCAAGCGGCTTGAGCGCGGCGGAAGCCGAGAGCCGCATCAAACGCGACGGGTTGAATGAGATCGCGCGCGAGAAGCGCCAATCGCCGCTGATGCGCCTGTTGGATAACATCAAGAATCCGCTGGTCATTTTGCTGACAGCGCTGGGTATACTTTCATATTTAACCGGCGACTTGCGCGCAACGATCGTCATTTTTGTGATGGTATTGCTCGGCATTGTATTGCGCTTTTATCAAGAGATGCGCGCCGATAATGCCGCTGAAAAACTCAAAGCTATGGTCAACACAACCGCTACTGTAATACGCGATGGCGAAGTGGCGGAAGTTCCACTCAAACTTTTGGTGCCAGGCGACATCATCCTCCTGGCGGCTGGAGACATGGTTCCCGCCGATGTGCGCGTGTTGGCCGCCAAAGACTTGTTTCTGAATCAGGCAGCGCTTACAGGTGAGTCCATGCCGGTGGAGAAGAAGCCCGCTCCAGTGTCCGATGAGATTCGGAATCCGCTTGAGTTGCCGAACATCTGCTTTCTCGGATCAAACGTCGAAAGCGGAACCGCTTCGGCAATTGTCATCCACACTGGCGATAAAACTTATTTCGGTTCTCTCGCCGCCAGTATTGTCGGTCAGCGCGTGTTGACCAGTTTCGATAAAGGCGTCAATAAATTCACCTGGCTGATGATCCGCTTTATCGCGGTGATGGTGCCGTCCGTTTTTATCATCAACGGCTTGAGCAAACATAACTGGCTGGAAGCCTTTATATTTGCAATGGCGGTGGCAGTCGGGTTGACACCTGAGATGTTGCCGATGATCGTGACGGTCAACCTGTCGAATGGCGCGATTGCGATGGCGCGCAAGAAGGTGATCGTCAAACGTCTGAACGCCATCCAAAACTTCGGCGCGGCGGATGTGCTTTGCACCGATAAGACGGGAACGCTGACGCAAGGCAGGATCATCCTTGAAAAACATTTGGATGTACGCGGCAATCCGAGCGCGCGCGTTTTGCATTACGGATACATGAATAGTTATTATCAGACTGGCTTGAAGAACCTGATGGACGAAGCCATTCTGAATCACGGCAACTTGAACGAAGCTCTTCAAGTGGACGAAAAGTTTCGTAAAATTGACGAACTGCCTTTCGATTTTCAGCGCCGACGCATGTCGGTCATTTTGGAAAATGACCAGAATCAGCAGATCCTGATTTGCAAAGGCGCGGTCGAAGAGATCATGCGCCTCTCAACGCATGTGGAGATCAATGGCGAAATTCTGGAAGTGACAAGCGAGCATGATGAACATCGCAAGCGGCGCGTGAAGGAATTGAATGAGGATGGCTTCCGCGTTATCGCGGTTGCATATCGAATGTTCCCTGGCGACAACGATGAACCTCATTACACGGTTAAGGACGAAACAGACTTGACCCTGCTGGGGTACATGGCTTTCCTCGACCCGCCAAAGGAATCGGCGATGGAAGCCTTGAAGCGGTTGAAGACGCTGAACGTGGATGTCAAAATTTTGACGGGCGATAATGAGATCATCACTGCTTACATCTGCAAACAGGTGGGCATGCCAGTGGACAAGATTCTGCTTGGTTCGCAAATTGAAACGATGAGCGAACCAGAGTTAGCCGAAGCCGCCAGTGTGACCAGCATCTTCGCTAAGCTGGCTCCGTCTCAAAAGGAACGCATAATTCAGGCCTTGCAGAGCAAGGATCATGTGGTCGCTTTCATGGGCGACGGCATCAACGATGCCCCGGCTCTCAAAGCCGCCGATGTGGGCATTTCGGTTGATAGCGCGGTGGACATCGCAAAAGAATCGTCTGACATTATTTTGCTGGAAAATAGTCTGTTGGTTTTGGAACAGGGCGTGATGGAAGGCCGCCGCGTGTTTGGCAACATCACCAAGTACATCAAGATGGCGGCCAGTTCCAACTTCGGCAACATGTTCAGCGTGGTGGGAGCCAGCGCCTCCCTGCCCTTCCTGCCCATGCTACCGATCCAGGTGCTGACCAACAATCTGCTCTATGATTTCTCGCAGACCACCATCCCCACCGACCAGGTGGATGCCGACTGGCTGACATTGCCACGCAAGTGGACCATCGGGGAGATTCAACGATTCATCATCCTCATCGGGCCGATCAGTTCGATCTTCGATTATGTTACATTCTTCGTCATGATCTATGTGTTCAACGCCTGGAGCAATCCCACGCTCTTTCAAACGGGCTGGTTCGTGGAGTCGCTTTTCACGCAGACGTTGATCATCCACGTTATCCGTACCAACAAGATTCCTTTCATTCAGAGCCGCGCCAGTTGGGCTTTGATCATCAGTTCTTTCATCATCGTCTCAGTAGGTGCCTGGCTGACTGTTTCTCCGCTGGCCGAGACGCTCGGATTTGTGACTCTGCCTCCGCTTTACTGGCTGATCCTGGCGGTGATGTTGGTGTGCTACGTGCTGCTGACACAAGTGGTAAAGGTCTGGTTCTATCGCCGATATGGTATATAACAGTTTTTTGTATCCCGGCAAGTATTTCCTGATGAGAACAACTCACTGACCATCATCCTGTAACCGGCAAAACCGCCTTATCTCCCCAACATGCATATCGGCGTTCTGACGATGTCGGATGAGCTGTTGCTTGAGAAACGTTTACTTTGAATATCCCTCGCAGCTTGCACACGTGCACGGATAGCTTCGCTGGTCTCCCCAACTCTATCACCACTCAACTTTTCATAATCTACTCTTGGGACTTCAATGTGAATATCGATACGATCCAGCAATGGACCAGAGATGCGTTTTTGGTATTTGGTAACGACAGCAGGAGCACACGTACAGGCTTTTTGTGGGTCAGAAAACCAGCCGCAGGGGCAGGGATACACACAATCAGACAAACTTTTCGTATTCTGTAAGAGAAAAAAGAGTGGTTTTGAAGGCTTTCATTCACCAGGCACTGGAATGTAATCTCCTTCGACCCATTCCTCACCGTTAGTTCCGATTTCTTTTTTCCAGACGGGTACGATCTCTTTTAAACGGTCAATGCCATAACGAGCTGCATCGAACACGCCTTGATCGCGATGA
>JAJYOH010000506.1 GCA_021796315.1 Chloroflexota bacterium | reverse complement strand
TAAAACGAAAGGTATTGGCTTTCATTGAATACTACAATCGAACGATGGCTAAACCATTCAAATGGACTTATCAGGGCAAGGCTCTCGTTGCCTAACTTCTTACTCATTTACGCCTACATGTACTAGCACATTGGATAACGACACTGCCCATGTTTAATAACAAGAACAGGAGAGCAAGGTCTTTATTAACCGGTTTGAGTAAAACATAGAGAGCCCAGGCGGTCAAAAAGAAAAGCGCAGCAGCGAGTAGATCGCCTACAACAGTGACAGTGAATAACCCTTCATGAGCCATGATATTACTGACTGTTGCTGCAGCATCCCCAGGCGCAATAAAGCTATCGCGCCACACGTCACTAATGATATGAGTTACCATGTAAATGAGATACAGGAACCCTGCCATTCTTGCGTTCTTATTGAGTGAATTCATTTTTGTCTCCTTGGATTTGAACGAAATGGATTATATGATCGAGCCTAACATTCAAGGTTGCGCCACTTCCATGTGAACCAGATAATCAGTAATATGCACGCAACCTCCACTGTTCCAAACAACACATAATACAAACCGTGCCCGCCTATAACGATATGTACAATCATGTAGGCGCCAATGATGATGGTTACCCAGCGATTTACTTTGTAGCTCAATACCCAGGACAGCATAACCGGGGAAATTGAAGTTATCATTAATATTGCGCCCGCCAGCAAACCACCCGCAGGCAATGGAGCTCCCGCCATTACTTCACGGATTGGAGACGTGGGATCCAGTAAAGAAACAATATCCGCATAAACCATAAGCAGTACTACAAATATCCATAGCAATGAAAGTTTTACTCTTGGATCAATTCCGGTGGTGAATTTGTTTGTGTTCATTTTTATCTCCTTTTGTAAACGATATGAATGAGTTTCTTTGGATTGGACTTGATTGACCGAGACCAATGGCAAACCTAAATCACGCACTTTTTTGAGCAAGCCATGCAACGCGGCCTGGTCAACCGCAGGTCCGGTTAGAAGCGTGTTGCCGTCCTCTTCCAGCGTGATGGTCAAGCCCTCAAACCAGTCTGTCCATTGAGAATCCAGATGACCCTTGAGTCTGATCTGATAGACCACGGGTTGACTTGGAGTCGGTTTTGGTTCGAGTTCGTTTGACATCACCTTGTACCTGTTGTGGCCGGTCATTACAGTCCGTGCCACTTGATCAATGTACAGGGAATATACCTGCGCCAGAGTGTCACCGATAGACACTTTGGTGTGGTTCGAAGTGTTGTTTCGAATTGTTGAAAAGAAACGGGGGGGAACTTAGATCAAACCCAACTCATGGGCGCGGACGATGGCTTCGGTGCGCCGCTGTACTTGCAATTTTTCAAAAATCCTGCGGTTGTGCCCCTTGACAGTATCCAGCGCGAGGAAAAGCCGCTCGCAAATCTCTTGATTCGAGTGTCCTTGGGCGATGAGCCGTAACACTTCCAATTCGCGTTGGCTCAATGGCTCGATCAGAGGCTGGGCAGAGGGCAAAGGTGATTTATCTTCGCTTTTCCGCTTCTCAGCTTCAAATATAGCCAGCAACTTGCCGATATAGCCCGGCATAATCCCCTGAGCCACTGTTTCGGACAATAGGTGAGCCATTGGTAATCCTTCATCGACAAAGATACGGATGAAGCCGCCCGGCTCTGCCAGAGCCAGCGCGTCACCCAGCAGTTGCGCTGCCGGGGCTTTTTCGCCTTTTAGGTGAAGGGCAACCGCCTGTAACACCATTGCCTTGAGCCGCTCATCGGCCCAGCCCCGAGCTTCCATCTGCTGGCGGAATGGCTCCAACACCGCCAACGCGGCAGAGGAGTCGCCCTGTGCCAATAGCACGCGGGCCTGGCTGAGAGGGAGTTCAAACCGCCGGGCAAGTTCGGCGGCGGCGGGCAGGTTGGTCTGCTTCAGCAGGACCTGCACCTGAGCGACAGCAATCTCCGGCATGCGATGAACAAAGTTATGCTGGCGCACGGACTGCTCGGCCTGAGCTAAAATAGTAGCCGCGCCGGCCACATCACCCAGAGCCAGTTTCAGGCGGGCGAGAAACACCTCAGAGATAATGAATCTGTCAATCACGCGGTCATACTGTTGCGCCAGTTGCAAGCTTTGCTCCCCGTGCTGCTCGGCGGCATCCAGGTCGTTCCACTCGTAGCAGATGCGGGCCAGACCGAGATACACTTCAGCGGCATTCGGCTGTGGGTGGTCGCCAAACAAGGGCAGGACACTGCGGTAGGTCTCAGCCGCCAGATAAAGCTGGTTTTCCGATTCCTGCACCATGCCCAGATTGGTTGTAGCCAGTATGGTGGAAAAAACATCTCCGGTCTTCTGACTGATGGATATTCCTTCCATACTGGCCTGGGCGGCTGTGGCACGGTCTCCTTGGAGGATGCTGGCAGTCGCCAGCGCCCAATTGGCCGTAAAGCGGAAAGCCAGGTTATCGGGGTGCAGATACTCCAGCGCGCGGCGCGCCTGGATGATCATGGCTTCCGGCTCGTAGCGGGTGAGCGCCAGCGTGGCCCGGGCACAGGCAACCTGCCCGATCAGGTCGCGGGTCACGGCATCCGGTTCGATATTTTGTAAAGCCCTCTCAGCCGCTTGCAGTTTTTCTTCCACACCTGTTGTTTGTCCAGCCATCAGCGCCAGCGTGGCAGACCTGACCCGCAACCAGGGCTTGGCATCCAGCACCGTCGGCGGCAGCGATGCCAGCCAGTCCAGCACAGCCATCGCCACATCGCGAAGATGCAGGGGCATTTCCTTGCTTCCAATCAGGCGACTGGCGCACTCGACATCGTTTGCCACAGCAGCGTGACGAAAAGCCTCAAACATCAGTCCGTCAACTTCATGCCATTTGCTGGCGCGGATGTTGTCTTGGGCGATTGCTTCGGGTGTCAGGTTCTGACCCAACCGCTGGCGCAGTAACTCTCCAAAGAGATGGTGATAGCGATACCAACGCCGCTCGTTGTCCAAGGGGACAATGAACAGGTTGGCGCGTTCGAGTTGTTCCAAAATCTCCTGCCCAGAAATGGCTGGGTCAAGCAGGACGGCGTCACACAGCGAGCCGCACATGCGATCGAGAATGGAAGTACGCAACAGGAAGGCCTGAATCTTTTCGGACTGCTGACCCAAAACTTCTTCGATCAGATAATCAAGCACGAAACGATGACTGCCCGTGAAGGACTTGATAAAACTGGCCGCGTCTTGATGTCCTTGCATGGAGAGCGCGGCCAACTGCAGACCGGCGATCCAGCCTTCGGTGCGGGCTTCCAGCGCGGCGATGTTTTCCGCTGAGAGGTTTAGTCCCATCATCCGGTTGAGGAACTCGGCAGCTTCAGTGGGAGTAAAGCGCAGGTCGGCGGCGCGCAGTTCGGTCAATTGGCCGCGCACACGCAAACGCGCCAGCGGCAGGGATGGGTCCTCACGCGTGGCGATGACCAGATGCATCTGCGGCGGCTGGTGTTCGATGATGAAGTTAAGCGATTGATCCACCAATTGTGAGTCAATCGAGTGATAATCATCAAGGATGAGAAGAAATTTTTCGGGGATGGCAGAAATTTCGTTGAGCAGTGCCGTGATGATCGTTTCATTGGATGGTGGTTGATGAGATTGTAGTGCCGCCAACAAAGTTTCGCCAATTCCCTCTTGGATCTTTTGTGTTGCTGCTATCAGATAAGTGATAAAACGTATCGGATCGTTATCCCCTTCATCCAACGATAACCATGCAATCGGCAATCCGCTCTTGGCAACCCATTCGCTGACCAGGGTGGTTTTGCCGAAGCCAGCGGAAGCAGAGATGAGTGTTAGTTTGCAACCCATCACCAAACTTTCATTCATCCGCTCGATCAGGCGTGGGCGAGAGACAACGCCGGGCCGGGGCGGGGGGATATACAATTTTGTGGCCAAGATTTGCGTAGCCATAGATCCATTATAAGACATACGCCGCGAAAAGTATTTAATCCTCCTCGCTCCTTACAATAATAAAGTGTCTCCAGAAATGCAGGACACTCCGTTCGCATTTCCGCCGCCTACGTTCGTTTGCGAAACTTATACCCGCATACGTGTATATGCCGCACGGAGATAATTTTGTTTAGGCTCTAACCCAGATGGAGATGAACCTTTGGATACCACTTTGTCGAAATTTAAGATGTAGTCTATTAGAGATGGTAAGCATGGACACGCAGATGTGATCCATTTGATAACTCATTAATCTGGGATGCGCTCCAACTCTTGCCAACTGATGAATGATCCAGTATTAGTCTGCATGGACTGCTCTCCCCCATAAACCA
Organism: Chloroflexota bacterium; assembly: GCA_021796315.1. Next base: position 276 of record JAJYOH010000506.1, on the reverse strand, counting down.
CATAGCCTGATTTTCAGGAACAGCCGCCAACTGCCGCCAGTATTGGAGATTGTCAAAGTAGCTGGTAGACATTGTTTTGCCGGATTTGATCTCAACCGGTGTAATTTTATTGCCATTCACTAGCAAACAATCAATCTCTTTACCATGATTGTCCTGCCAAAAATACGGCAGGCGATTCTCGCCACGATGGAAGTTGCGCTTAATAAACTCATTGATGATCAGATTCTCAAAAAGCCCGCCTTTTAGATAATGTAAGTTGACCTGATTTTCTTCGCT
>JAJYOH010000505.1 GCA_021796315.1 Chloroflexota bacterium | reverse complement strand
TCCACGCCGCGACGGACGATCAAACCGTCCGCGCCGAGCTCGCGCATGAAGGCGGTTATCCGCTGCGGGGTGACGCGTTCGACGAGAAGGTTCGTCGCCAGGTTGGAGCTGAGGGTAATCATGAGCCGCACCAGGTCCCGGATTGGAAGCGGCTGGCTGATGCGATTGTATAGATCCTTCTCCGAGTCGTCTGCGATCGACAAAACATACGCGCTTCCATCCGCAATACTGGCAAATTCATTCTTGACCATTATCCGGTCATCCAGTGAAAACAAACCCCGCCGCGCCTGATGAAAGACTTCCATCATCACGCACATCTTCATCGTGCTGGCCGGATGAAAAGATATATCCGGGTTAATAAGGATGTCTTCGCCGGTTGAAAAGTCATGCGCGGCCAATCCCACTTTTGCAATTGTTGTTTCTTGAATTAATTCCTGAATCTCTTTTTGCATGGGACTCTCTAGCTGGGTCGGCGCCGGGATAGTTATAAACAAGGCGGTTCAATATTTGCTCTTCAGAACCTGGAGAAGAAATTAATGTGGGAGTCTTATTCCTGCCAGATGGAGATTCGATTCCCCCCTGCTTGTTTGGCGACATATAATGCCTGGTCTGCGCGCACGAGCAGCATATCCAAACCTGTGCACGTTTTGTCCAGGATTGCCACCCCCACACTGATCGTGATGGTTATTGTACCGCTGTCTGTGTTGATCGGCGTTTCGGCTACACATTGGCAAAGGCGTTCGGCCACGATGCGCGCGCCATCCAGGTCGGTCTCGAGCAGGAGCGCGGCGAATTCGTCGCCGCCGTAACGCCCAAGGATATCAATGTCCCGCACAGTTTTCCGACAACGTTCAGATACAATCTTCAGGGCCTTATCGCCAACGGCATGACCGTAGGTGTCGTTCACTTGTTTAAAATGATCGATATCCAGCATGATCGCTGTCAGCGGGCGCCGATAGCGCCGGGCGCGTCCGAACTCACGTTTGGCTAGTTCCATAAAGTGACGACGGTTGTGCAACCCAGTCAAGCCGTCGGTGCTGGCCAGTTGTTGGACTTCGCCGAACAACCTGGCGCGCTCGATGGCAATGGCCGCGTCGGCAGCCAAGCCGACAATCAGATCTTCATCTTCCTGCGTGAAGACCTGCTCTTTTTTCTTCTCAGTGAGATACAGGCTGCCCAGCAATATTCTCCGCGCCATGATGGGCACGCCCAGGAAAGTTTTCATGGGTGGATGCTTGGCCGGGAAGCCGACCGAGCGTGGATCGCCCGCAATTTCAGCCAGACGAATGGGAACCCTCTCTTGTAGAATTGCACCCAATAAGCCAAGGCCGTGCGGCAGCGCATCGATCAATTGCCGCTCTGCCTCGGTCATCCCGGCAGTGTAAAAATAGGCCAGCTCTCCTTTCTCATCGATCACGGCCAGCGCGGCATAGCGAGCCTCAGCCAACTGTTGGGCGGCCTCGACCAGGGCTTGCAGGACGGCTTTCAAATCCAATTCAGATGACAGGGCGTGACCCACTTCGCGCAGGGCGCGCAGCTGGTCGGTACGCCTCTCGGCCTGGGCATACAGGCGCGCATTCTGAATAGTAAGCGCTACCTGATCTGCAAATACCGCAACCAGCCGGGCATGGTCTTGTGTAAAGAAGTTGGATTGTGTTTTATCCACTGCCAGCATACCGATTACCTGATCGCCGACAATCAGAGGCACGCCCAAAAAAGAGTGGATGTGACTGTGAGCCCCTTCGCGGAAAGCCGCGTGAACTGAAGGGGCATCGCCAAGGATGTGCGGCCTGCGCTCTTGAATGACGACTGTGTTTGGATTGTCGCCCGGGATCGGGAAGCGCATCCCTACTACGGCCGCCGGGTCCGGCCAACCGCGCCCGCCAACAATCTCCACATAACCTTCACCCAACAACTGCACTGAGGCGCTATCGTAAGGCACTACGCGCTCCAGTTGCACCAGGATCCGTTCAATGGCTTCGTCCTGTCTAAGTGTTGACGCTACGACAGCCCCGGCCTGCCGCAAGGTTTCCGCTTCCTGCGCGTGGTGTTGCTCTGATTGGAACAAACGCACTTTTTCGATGGCAGTGACCAATTGCCCCGCGAATATTGTCATCAGGCGTTCATCAGCCTCGCTGAAAGCGTCAAGGTTCCCGCTCTCAATGTTGATCAATCCGATGACATGTTTGCCTATTTTGAGTGGGACACATAATTCCGAACGCGTGTCTGGATTTACCGACATGTAAGCAGGTTCACGGCTCACGTCTGGAATTCGACAGGGCTCTCCAGTCGCTATTACTTTCCCGGCTATGCCTTTTCCCAATGGAATCACCAGGCGTTCTCCGCGCACAGTACGTGTTGAACGGCAGACGCGCAACACATCCGCGGCTTCATCAACCAGCCCAACGCCGAAGTAGTCCGGATGAAGCGTATCACCAATGATCTGGATGGCATCTTCGATCAGTGCGTCTACATTGGTCGCTTCGACCCCAATAGTAGCGATGTTGTACAGGACGGTCAGTTCCTCCACCTGTCTCCGCTTGTGCGCGGCCAAGCGGGCTTTATCCAAGGCTACTGCCGTCTGATTGGCGATCAGCAACAATAATTGAATCTCGTCGTCACCAAACTGTCGCTGTGTACGAGTATGGACCAACATTGCCCCAACGACCTGTCCTTCGAGGAGCATGGGCGCGCTCAGACCGGAGACAATCCCATGTTCAAATATCACGGGCGGAGCCGTAAATGCCGCTTCGGTCGAGTAGTCTTCAACAGCGACGGGGTGGCCGTGCAGGATTGTGTATCCTGTCTGCGAGGCACCGCTTCGGCCAAGTTCGAAACGCCCGGCAAAATCTGCCGGCCAGCCACGCACGGCATTAGTGAGCAACCGTCCATCAATATCAGGTAACACCAGCGCACTGAACTCGGCATGCAAGGCGGATGCGGCGACCTCAACGGCACACTCAGCCACATCGCGTTCGTCTTGCGCAGTCAGCAGGCGGCGCGAGAGTCCGAGGAGCGCGGTCTGCGCTTCCGCCCCAACGCCAAGCTTCCGGCGCATTTCATCGAGGTTGCGCGCCAGCCGATCCAGCTCGCCCAGCCCAATCACTGAAACCGGCGTTCCCAAGTCGCCCATGCCGATGCGCTGGGCCGCACCCACCAACTGGGCAATTGGCCCAAGTACCCAGCGCTCTGTGATGACAAAAGAGACTATCAGCTGTAACGCCGCTATTGCCAGGAAGATGAGCTGGACATTCTGGACGAATGCTACTTTCCTCCCGGCCTCGACCCCATATAATCGCACGGCCTCGTCCATCTGCGCAAGTAGTACAGGCGAGAGGCGTTCCACCGTGGCCACTGCATCGGCAAAGGCTGTACTTTGCGGGTCGTTTTGCAGCGCGGCGTGGATGGCCGGGTGCATCTCGTTCCAGGTGGCGTGGACGATTTCAAGTTGGGCGAGGATTCCGGTTTCGTAGATGGGGGTGGGCGGCAGGGTGACGGTCGTTCCCTCAGTGTAAGGAGCTTCGCCGCCATAGGCCAGGGCGTTCAGCGTTTGCTCAAAGGCGTCGGCGGTTTGCTCTAGTGACTGGCGGTAGACCGGGCTGGCGCCGATTTTCACTCCCAGTACCTCCAGTCTCATCTGTTGAATGAGCATTCGCTGGCGGCCGGCAAGGTTGATTACCAATGCATCGTCTTGCTGCGTACGCAGCGCCCAGAGCGTGACGACGACTGATGCGGCCACGAGGAGTAGAAAACCCAGGAAAGCAATGAGGCGCAAACGTCTAATCGACATATGCCCAGTGAGTGGCAATTGGGATTGGGAACCACTTACCTTCCTCTTAACAGTCTGCGTCATGTCCATCTTTCTTTCTGGCCGGTGATTATCATATAATTGATGTTACGCAGTCTTGAGAGTTTGCAGCTCATCGAAAGCCGCACGAATATCCGTGAGATACAAATGTGCCCGCAATGCAAAATGACCGAGATGTTGTTTCATTCTCAAATACTCCAAAGTTTTCTTGGCGTCATTTAATAGATCTTGGCCTGCTGTCACTTTGCGGTCTCCGTGTCTTGGCGGTTATTTCTGCGTAAGTCCTGACTGATATTGATGACTGAACACTGACACTGATCTATCTTGCCAGCGTTTTCGTCATCTCATAATACTCCAAATTGGCTGTGCGCTTGTGGCTGATGACATCTTCGAGCGGGACATAATCCACGCCGCGGCCTTTGAGGCCGGTCATCACACCGCTCTTGCCCTCCAACAATGCTTCGACGGCTTTGTATCCCATTCGTGAGGCCAGCAGACGATCATAGGCGGTCGGCGAACCGCCGCGTTGAATATGTCCGAGAATGGTCACGCGGGTTCTGAAACCGACATCCTTATCTTCCAAGGCTTTGGATAGATCGATGGTGCGGATGCCGGAGCCTTCAGCATTGATGATGATGGCATGCGTCTTGCCGCGCATGTAGGCGTCTTCGATGGTCTTGGCGACTTCATCAATCGCGACCGGCACTTCGGGGATCAGCACGATCTCAGCCCCGCACACGATACCGGCCATGACGGCCAGATAGCCG
>JAJYOH010000504.1 GCA_021796315.1 Chloroflexota bacterium | reverse complement strand
CTGCCGCCGAAAATGGGCTGCATAATTTGTTTTATGTCACTGCGAGAGAGCGCAGCGACCGAAGCAATCTCATGTTTGAACATTATAGAAGATTGCTTCGCCCTTTGGGCTCGCAATGACATGGTCGATTAAATTATTTCACTCGTAATTTCTTTGCAACAGCGCACAAAATCCAACACCGTCGGCACGTTGCGCATCATGTAACCAAGATTACCTTCGACTTTTAATTTGCTGGTCATCATGGCAGTCATGGGATCGAGCTTGCCTTGCAGGATCGCCGTAAAATTATTGTAAGGAGAACGGAGAGTAAAAGTGGGTTTCGGGCGGCTGGAAAAGCCAGGAGCATATTCCACGCCGCGGCATTTTCCATGCCATAGATCAAGATACATTCTCAGCGGTTCCTTTAGATACCCTTCAGGGAGAATATCAAAGACGAGATCGCCCTCCCAGTTTTTGGCTATGTCTGCATAACGGGCATCCGAATTGAGTTTTTCCTCAAGAGATTTCAACCATTCCTGTGAAGGGAAAATAGCAGCCATTGGGCGCTCCTCTATATAAATTAGAGGTATTGTACCACCTCCATTTTTGACATATTACGGCAGACCACAAATAATTTTAATCCTTCTACTCTTGCATAAATCGCAAAGTTGGTCTATGCTTGCCAACGAGGATAAGAATTCACAAATTCGAAGGAGGTGCTGCCCCCCCTCAACCTCTATTAAGTTTTTCGTTCCCAAAACCGACTAAACATTTTGCATTGGAGGAGAAAGCTAATGAAGAAGTTGTATACTGTTTTGGCTGTGGTCCTTGCAGCAGCCTTTGCCCTGACCGCCTGCGGTGGAAACGCCGCCACGTCCAATAACCTGCTGGACGCCATCAAACAACGCGGTTACGTTCTCGTTTCAACCGACCCCAACTACGAACCACAATCTTTTCTTGATACTACTGGCAAGCGCCCAGCCGACACCAAGTGCCCGGCTGACGCCCTAACCACTGCCGAAATGAAAGGCTTCGACGTGGATGTAGCCCACAAGATCGGCGATGCGCTCGGCGTCGAGACCTGCTTCGCCACCCCATCCTGGGACGCCATCACTGCCGGAAATTGGGCCAACAAATGGGACATCAGCGTCGGCTCAATGACCATCACTGTTGACCGCCAGAAAGTTTTGAACTTCAGCGTTCCGTATTATTACACTCCCGCCGTTGTAGCCGTGGGCAAAGACTCTGGCTTCACAAAACTTGACGATTTGGCTGGCAAGGCATTGTGCGCTGGCACATCCACGACTTATGAATCCTGGCTCAATAACGACATGACCGCTCTTGGCCTGCCCGCCTCATCTGTTTACGCCAAAGTCCCGGCGGGCGTCACTGTTGTGACACTCGAAACCGATCAGGAATGCGCACAAGCGCTGGCTTCTGGCCGCAAGGATTTCGTTGGCTATGTTACATCTGCAACAGTTGTAGATGCGAACATTGCCGCCGGTCTGCCTGTGATGAAACTCGGCTCGCCCGTCTACTCTGAAGACCTGGCCGTGGCAATCGACAAGGCGGCCAGCAAAAATACTGATTCGTTGCTGCAAACAATTAACGACACCATCACGAAAATGCACAGCGATGGCACTCTGTCAGCGCTTTCGACTCAATGGTTCAAATCTGACCTGACTCAAGCTCCAAAATAGTATTCACGCAAAAAGGGAAGCGGCATAAAGCCGCTTCCCTTCATTTCCAAACCCTGCTTTCGAAGGGAAATTTTCAATGAATCTTTTGGACAAACAAGAAGATAGCGCTTCAAAGTCGCAGGCGGAATTGCTCTTCCAGGCTCAAAAACGAAAAGAACAACTTTTTCGTACAAATGTTGGTTTATCATGGGGTGTCCTGCTCTTAATTTTGGTTTTTCTATTCAGTGGAAACTCTTTAACGATCGGGAGTTTTACTTTCAACACCATCAAGCTTGATCAGCAATTCATCAAAGACAATATGTTCTTTATTGCGGGAGGGTTGTGGGAAACGATCAAGATCTCAGTCCTTTCGATTGCATTTGCGACTGCGCTCGCACTGCTTGCCGCCCTCGGACGCCTTTCCAGCAATCCACCCATTTATGCCCTGAGCACATTCTACGTTTCATTGATCCGCGGCACGCCGCTCTATCTTCAGATTTTTTTCTTCTTCCTCGCCCTGCCTCAACTTGGCATCGTTCTTTCCGGGACGTTAGCCGGAGTCGTGGCACTCGGGCTTAACTACGGCGCCTACATGAGCGAAATATTCCGCGCCGGCATCGCATCCGTTGGAAAAGGCCAACGCGAGGCCGCCATGGCGATCGGCATGACGCCCACCCAGACCATGCAGCGGATTGTTATTCCCCAGGCTTTGCGTTTTGCAATTCCGCCGATGGGCAATGAATTCATCGCCATGACCAAAGACTCAGCGCTTGTCTCCGCAACCGGTTTCGTGCATGAGCTTATGTGGCGCTCCACAAAAGTGGGCCGGGCACAATTCCGTAACCTGGAAGCGCTCATCATGGCTGCCATCTTTTATTGGATCATGACCCTCATTCTGACTTATGCGCAAAGCTGCCTCGAGAGCCGCCTCGCGAAAGGAGATCGTTAATATGACTCCGATCGTGAAGGTCACCGATCTTGATAAATACTTTGGACGTCTTCATGTGTTGAAAAAGATAAACCTTGAAGTCAAACCAATGGAAGTGGTCTGTATTATTGGGCGCAGCGGCTCAGGCAAAAGCACCCTGTTACGCTGCATCAATTTTCTTGAAGAGCCATCTGCCGGGACAATCGAAGTAGACAAACTGGTGGTTGAAGCGGGCGGAAAAGGCAAGGAACATCGACAGATGGTTCACGATGTCCGCCTGAAAACAGGCATGGTCTTCCAGGAGTTCAATTTATTTCCGCACATGAGCGTACTCGAAAACGTAACCGAGGGGCCGGTTACCGTCAAAAGAATGGACCGCACAAAAGCCAAAGAGATTGCTGAAATGAATCTCGACCGCGTGGGGATGTTATTCAAAAAAGATGAGTTTCCCATGCGTCTCTCCGGTGGGCAGAAACAACGCATCGCCATTGCACGCGCTTTGGCAATGGAACCTAAAGTCATGCTCTTCGATGAACCGACATCTGCGCTCGACCCCGAACTCATCGGCGAAGTGCTGAACGTGATGAAGAAAGTCGCGCAGGAAGGCATGACCATGTTGGTCGTCACGCACGAAATGGGCTTTGCCCGTGAAGTCGCGGACCGCGTGGTTGTCATGGCCGAAGGCCAGATCATCGAGGAAAATACGCCGAAGGAAATTTTCAGCGCGCCGAACGACCCTCGTACAAAAGCATTGATCGACCGCTACCGCTCCGGCGGCGAATAAAAGCATTAGACAATATTTGGGATTGGATCGTGCATTTGGAAACGATTCTCTTTATCAGATATTTTTAACAAAGCTGGTTTATGATTGGTCGCTTACAAGCGATGGTCGCCTGCCGAAGCGATCACGCAAATCAAATTCGCAAAGGAGTGAGAAAGATGAAAAAGGTTTTTGTTCTTTTAAGTTCTTTGGTCCTTGCCGGCATGTTATTGGCCGCCTGTGGACCAGCCGCCACGCCACCCGCACCGGTGACGGAAATTGTAACGGTCATGGTCACCGAACCGCCAACCGTCGCGCCGACGGCTGCGCCGCCTACCCCGACCCCGGTGGCGTCCGTTGACCCAGCAGCTCTGTCCCAGAAGGGCAAGCTATTGATTTGTTCCGACTTACCTTATCCTCCCATGGAATTCTTTGATCAGAACGGCAACCCAACTGGTTCAGATATTGAGATGGGCACTGAAATCGCCAACCGCCTCGGTCTCCAGGTTCAGATCGTCAACAGTGTATTCGATACGATCATCGCTGCCGTAACCAGCGGCAAATGTGACATCATCATTTCCGACCAGAATATCACAGCCGATCGCCAGAAGCAGGTTAGCATGATCCCCTACTTCCAGGCCGGTCAGTCGATGCTGGCCGCCAAGGGTAACCCGCTGAACATCAACGCCCCGACCGATTTGTGCGGTCAGAGTGTGGCTGCCGAGAGCGGCACGACCGAGGTTGATTATCTGCAAGGCACGGGTGACTACAAAGGCAAAGGCTTACCGGCAGACTGCACTAAAGCTGGCAAGAAGGCTCCGACTGTAGTTGTCACGCAGAAAGATACCGATGCCTTGCAACAGCTACAGGCGAACAAGGTGGCCGTGTATTTTGCTGATACCCCGGTGGCTGCTTATTACGTTGTCCAACACCCGGACCAGTTCCAGTTGGTTGGTCAGGTAGTTGAACCGGCGATGGTCGGCATCAGTGTTCCATGCGGTCAGGCAGATTGCACCAACGCCCCGCTCACGCCGCTTGGTCAGGCAGTGCAGACAGCGCTCAAGAGTATGATGGCTGATGGCACGTATGCCAAGATCCTGGATAAGTGGAACCTGTCCAGCGGAGCGATCAAGCCATAGACTTCTGACGGAGCTATCGTTCAAATATTAGCAGGCCGGTCGGTCAATATCTGGCCGGTCTGCTTCTCTATAAATAAACTGATCAAAGTGAAGAT
>JAJYOH010000050.1 GCA_021796315.1 Chloroflexota bacterium | reverse complement strand
GTTATGCAGCCAGTGTTGGCGAGTAAATTTCGATTTTACCCGTAGGAGTAGCAAGAGGATGGGCAACTGGATCAGCACGGAAGTCGGCAAAGGCAACAAACGGTTTTCCGTTGGCTACTTTGAAGTAACCAATCTTTTTGAAATCTTCGAGAGATGGGAAATCGGGGATACTCTTTTGAGCGGAAGCCACCATATCCCGCATCCAATCATCACGAGTCGTATGGCCTTCACGGAATTGGTCGCCAAATCCGAGTTTGTCTGAGAGTTGTTCTGCAATCCAAACCATGTCTTTGGATTCGTACAGCGGCTCAATGATCTGATGATTGTAAAGCACCCACGAGTGGTTGCCCTTCATCCCATGGCCCTCGCCAGTGATGATATTGTCAGACTCAAAGCCAGTGGTGCCCGGAAGGACAATATCTGAGTACATGGCACTCGGGGTCATGGCCACTTCGGTAGTTACAATAAATTCGAGTTTTGTATCATCCTCGAGTACCTTTCGCGTATAGTTAATGTCGGCATGCTGGTTGAGGAGGGTATTGCCGCCATTGTTCCACATGAACTTCATGTTAAACGGCAGCTTAGCGCCACTGTTTGTCCCACCCGCCTGCCCCCCAGCGCTAGCGCTCCATGCAGCACTCTCCCCGCGGATGAAGTCCTTTTCAGGAGTCATTTCGGTACCACGAGTGATAAAATCAGGCCACATGAAGCAGGGTATGGAGAGCTTCACGGGGTTTGGAGGAACCGGAACACCTGACATGGGAAAGCCGGCTCCATTAGTAACCAAGCCGGGATTACCACCACTGACGCCAAAGTTACCTGTCATAGCGGCAAGGATTGGAACAGCTCGGACGACTTGTTCGCCATAGGCGCGGCGTTGCGGACCCCAGTTTTGACTGATGAAGCAAGGCTTTACCGAGGCGATCTCACGCGCCAGATTAGCAATTCTTGCAGCCGGGATACCAGTGATCGGAGCTGCCCATTCTGGGGTTTTCTCAATTCCATCAGGTCCACGCCCCATGATATAGGCCATCCAGGAACTGTTGGGAGGAGCGCCAGCAGGTAGCGTATCCTCATCGAAGCCAACCGCATGAGTGGCCATGAATTCCTTGTCATACAGGTTTTCCTTGACCATCACATTTGCCATAGCGGCAATCAAAGCCACATCGGTGCCACCGTTGATCGGAACCCATTCAGCTTGGGTTGCGGCGACAGTATCCGTCAATATGGGATCAATGATGATAAATTTTGCGCCGTTTTGTGCGGCTTTCATACACCAGTAACCGTCATTGTCACCGCCTGCGCGTGTCACCACGGGGTTGTCTCCAAATCGAACGACCAATTTGGCGTTGAGAACATCATCTGCAGAATTGCCTGCATAACCACCAGTGATATTCCCGACTACCACGCCGTAAGCAGCCTCGCTATAGGTGCCATAATAATTGACGTAGCCACCAAAGAGATTCAGCATGCGTTGGATGATGCCTGCACCATCCGGACCAGTCCAACAAACTCCCCAAGCATAGTGGAAATAGAAAGCTTCGTTACTGTAGGTACTCTTGATGCGCTTCATCTGATCGGCGATGGTGTTCAGGGCTTCGTCCCAGCTGATGCGTTCAAATTTGCCTTCCCCGCGCTTGCCCACACGCTTTAAGGGGTATTTCAAGCGTTCGGGAGCGTATACACGATGAGTCTGGGATCGGCCACGCAGGCAGGGGATCGCGCGTGGATTGGATAGTAGATCTTCGTCTTTCGATGGAGTTGGATCCGGCACCAAACGAACGACAGTGCCATCTTTCACGACAGCCCCGATGATGCAGCGTCCACCACAGTTGTGATAGCAACCGACGGTCTCCAGTTGCTCACCGCCAGCGGCTGCAACCTTCTCCGCTGTCTTGAGGCCAAAATTCAAACCTCCAGCCAGAGCGGCTGTGCCACCCAAGGCAGCACTCCATTTGAGGAAGCTGCGGCGGGTCAGAACGGTTTCAGTCAGGGCTTTAGTGAGGAATTTATTTTTATTCATTAATTTTTCCTCCGGTTTATTTAACGAAAATTCGATTTGCTCCTTGAGAGCAGAGCCATCCGGCTCTAAACGGACTTGCGAACTGATGGATTCGGGCATTCCAATAGGCACTCTCCTGATGATGATTTGGGGTGAGCCGAAGCTCACATTTGCGCACGTTCATCATTATCAGGATACTTTGGAAGTCAAGTTACCTCATCCCCCTCAAGAGCAATATGCCATCACCCATATGGGTGGTTTTAGGACGCCAAGGAAACTGTGCCGATCAATGAACCACTAATCCTCCCATCTGGATGAACACAATCAAATTTAATCACAAAACTATTTCACAAATTCACTTCCGCTTACCAGCTGTAATTTCCACGGATTGTTGCTGAAATGACAACGAGTGCAATCTACTTCCAGTTGAATTTGGTGAGAGAAATACGGCTCCCTGACTGAATTTCCGGATTGAACCGGTGTTTGCCAAGTAATCCAGGGGCCTCCACCCTCCTCAGGGCCGACCTGAATGCCGCTTGCATCATGACATGCTTGACAGGTCACAGCCGCATGGACAGATCCATGAACAGAGCGTGGCTTGGAGGCGACCTCAGTTGCTGCTGGATGACAAGTCGGCCCGCCACAAAATGGGCTCTCTATAGTAGGATGGCCACCAGTGGGAGTCGCTGGCGGCATATTATCAGACGGAAGGATATTTGCGTGGCAAGTTGAATTTGAACAGCTTGCCATTGTACTGTGCGGATCATGACAATCTGTGCATTCAAAGCTTTTATGAACTGCCTTGCCTACATCAGGCTGATGATTCGAACTTCCAATGTCAACATGACATTTCCGGCACAATGTATTGCTGTCCGGCACGGACTGGTATTGCTGTATCTGGGGATTCCAATAGGCAATTGACACACTAAGTATTCCACCTATGCTTTCATGGCAATCTTTGCATTCAACGACCTGCTGTGGGTCAAGCGGTGTTATTAACTTATCATGGGATCCAGTCGCATGAGAGCCCTGTGCCCAAACATCTTGAATATCCAAAATGGCTTGTGGAGTCTCGCGCTCTAAGACAGGTGTATAAACAGATCCGGAAGGAGACCAAGTAGCTGAAGGAGTAATTGTTATCTGAGCGGCCGAGGGAGGATTTTGACAAGAACATAGAAGTATTAGAAAGACACTTGTAAACCATCGTTTCATTTTGATCGAATCCCTCGTTTCAAATCTTGATCAATATCTCGTCTTTCTCTAGGAAAGACCAGACCATGTTTCAAAGCATATGTAGCAGCTTGTGTACGATTAGTAAGCTGCAATTTGTCCAGAATGTTCTTCAGGTGACTCTTAACTGTATTTACAGAAATTGAGAGGCTGTCCGCTATTTCCGCATTACTTGCACCCCCTGCCACCAGTCTAAGAACAAGCAACTCTCTTTCTGTCAGCGATTCCTCTCCCTTGTTTTCATCGACCAAACGACCTGCGACTCCCTTTAGAAGCCGAGTTGCCATGGCACGCGTCATGGCCGCCTCTCCATGAGCAACGCCATCTAATAAATTAAATAGCTCATTTGCATCCAGACTCTTCAAAAGATAACCGGATACACCCAGTTGGGCTGCTTCATATAGATGTCCATCCCTCTCGGAGGAAGTCAACATCACGATGGCCACCTCTGGAAAACGGGAGCGTATCTCTTTAGCTGCCTGCAATCCATCCATCTGAGGCATATAGATGTCCATCAGCACGACATCTGGATGCAACCGCTCGGTCATTTGAACAGCTTCCTCACCCGTTTCCGCTTCGCCAATGACCTCGACCAGGTCCTCGCGCGTTCGCATCAGGCTGATCATCCCCTGACGGAATAATTTATGGTCGTCTGCAATCAGTATTTTTATAGACATGATTAATCCTGCTCATCAAACTTTCTATATGCCGATACGAATATGCGTTGCATAAAAAAGAAACCTGCCAAGGATCTCTCCGACCAGCACGGAAATACAAGCACTGTAGACCGGAATCATCAGTTCCTTGACATCCCGGTTGCCTCTAATCACCCTGAAGACTGAGATCGCCTGCCAAACGATGCCAGCAAGCGGAAGCATAAGCCGCATGGCCAGTAAGGGCAAATACAGGCTTGTCAATAACTCAAAACTGGTTTGCGCCCATTGATCTCCCATGCGCAGTATCGAAATCTGGTAGATATTCAGTACGACCATGGTTATCCATGCGATAGCCGAAGCATAAGTCGACCGGATCAAAACCTGGCGAACAATCAACGTACGTTGTTCTAATTGCTCCAATTCCAGCACGGTTGAGAAGGATAGATCAATCAGCAGGATGGCAGGCAGAGCAATTGATCCCAGGATGAACATGGTTACGTAGAAAGATAAGATCGTCACCGGGGAATTCCAGGCCGTCTGCGTTGGAAGAAGATAAATCTGCGACATGCAATAGATCATGACGATCCCAAGCAGAATCGCAAGCCAGCCGAAGACAGAGATCACCCAGACATTCCCGGACGCAAACCAGTGCAACCAAAGCAAACACCCTAGCGTCACAGAGAAAAGCAACGTAAAAACGATCTCGCGGCTTAACCAAGATGAATGAAAGTTAAGCACCGCCAGGAACGAATGGAACGGCCTGCTCAAGTGAAAATGCGCCCCAGTCATTGCTACGAGAGTAGTAAGAAAGATGATCACAATGGGGATCTTCACGATGCGGTTTATGGCAACTTGTCCCAAGCGAGACATGTTGGCGGCACGCACTATCCACAACATCAAAATCGTCCCCTCGGATAGTTGCATTAATATCGTGTAAACTGGCAAGGCCCATTCTCGCACATTCATGTTATGGCTTTCCTCGATCAGAAAACAGGGTTTTTGGCCGGTCAAGGACCCAATTATGGTTTCTTTCCAAATTATCCTGTAGCAGGCAAGGCAGGATGCATTCCACTCGGGTTCCCTTTCCCGGTGATGATTGGATTGTTACATTCCCATGGACACTGCCTGCCCTCTCTTTCATGGTCTTGAGACCAAAACTGCATTTCGATTCTCGAGCCACAAAACCGATTCCGTCATCCACAACCTGCATGCACAGATATTCGCCGTCATCTTGGTAATTCCTGCTAATCAGAACCTTCACGTGAGAGGCATGAGCATGCTTGCGGACATTTGCCAAGGCTTCCTGAAGAATGCAAACCAACTGCACCTCCGCCAAGGACGCAAGGTTCAGATCCCCGTTTATTTCATTCTGGAATTTGGTCTCCATCCCGGTCTGAATTCCAAATTCCTGCAAATATTCTTCGATGGCAGATGCCAGACCTTTCTCATTAGCAAGCGTCGTTCGCAAGCTAAGGATATTTTCGCGGACGTCCGCATTCGCGACCTGGATCGCAGCGCGCATTTGCGAAAGCTCTGCCTCCATTGCCACTTGGCGACCTTGCTTGAGTAATGCGTCAAGAGTCTGAACTTCAAGATTCAAGTAACCCAGCACCTGGGCTAGGCCATCATGCATCTCCCGGGCAATACGGGCTCTCTCTTCGGTAACCGATAACGACTGCAGTTGCGATGTCATCAGGCCATGCTGAATTGCGATCACCACCTGGTCAGCCATGCACTCCAACCAGATCAGATCTGTCTCCGAATAAGGTTTTGCCTCGTGCCTGGCGATCCAAATCCCCCCGATAGGATGGTTATCCACGGCCAGAGAAACAATCGCGATCGCCTGCATTGCGTTCTTGAAATCAAAGCCCAATTGATTAAACGTTTCCGGAGCTTCATGCCCCAGAGAACGGTATGAGCGTGTGGACTGCAAGGTATCGATAATCAACTGGTTATGGATTGATACAGGCGTCCGTACAAGCTCGATCTGATCCAATTTGGATAGACACTTTAGCTCAAGAGAGGAATATGTGTCGTTGAACAAAGCCAGCCCCACAAAATCCGAGCGCAATAATTTCCTGGCATTTTCAACGACATAAAGCAAGATACTATCGACATCATCCAACTCTGCGATCTGCCGGTTGATGCTGACCAGCACATCGGTCCAGGTTTCGGCGATCTGCCGCGCTGCAATCTGAGCGTCAATCGTGGCTTTTTGGGCCCGGTCACGTTCAATCTCCAAGGCTTTGAGTTGCCGTTTCCGAAGCGCCTCAAATACGCCGAGACCTCGTACCATGAAAAACGTTACGGTAAAAGCAGAGAGCAATCTCCAAAACTGAATTGGCAGGCCGGTTACTTCCAGGACGCGTTGGTAATCCAACCAGGGGGTCATTAACCCGTAGGATGACAACGTGCCAGCCTGCTCCCCGGTAAAGGCATTATTGATTACGCGATCATAGTTGTAATAAGAGGCAGGGCCAAAAGGCGCCGCCGGAACGATCAAACCCACCACGAAGGCTTCAAACAAAAATGCCAGGCCGGTCCCAAGCATCAGGCCAGCGACGTCCGGCAGACCCAATTTTCGCTGGGCACTTGCCTGACGCAGAAAACCGATGCCGGCCAGAATACTGCCCGGAAGATAAAGCAGGTATCTTGACCAAATGTCGATTGGGATCTCGATAGGCGACGGTGTGATAAAGGTTGTAGCCGCATAGGTAATGACATACGAGATCGGAACGATCAAAATGCCGGGAATGAATATTGTCCAGGCTGGAAGCGGCGTAAGGTCTTTCAGGATGCGCCAACCAAATATCAAAAGCAGCAGACCGCTGAGAGGCTGGACGATCATCCGCAGGATTTTCAAAATCTGTAAATACTCTTCGACACTCCCACCTACCAGGAACATGTCGATCCAACTGGTGATACCGTTGACGAATCCAAAAGCGGCCAGGCATGGAAGCTGTTTCTTGAGCGCAAAATCCCCACTCTGGCGAAGTTGCAAATAAGCAGCCAGCCCCAATCCCCCAAAGCACAATCCATTAATAAAATAGATAAAAACCATTGAAGGCTCTTAGAGAGCAATAGCAATATTGTGCATTATTACACAATTTATTTTACTGTTTTTATGCCCCCCACGCAATGACAATCGTCACCTAAAAATAAGTGCAAAGGGATTTTATTCTTATACAAGTAGAGAACCATGTTCCATGGATTTGATCAGGTCTTCACATAAGCTTCTATATGAAATCCCGACACACCTGCATTACATCATTATCCTTGGCCTGTATTGCAACGCCTCTGCCAGATGCGCGGACTGGATCTCCTCGCTCCCTGCCAGGTCCGCGATGGTGCGCGCAAGCTTGAGCACGCGATGATATCCGCGCGCCGATAAATTCATTTGTCCCATCGCAGCACGGATCAAGCTCTTGCCTGATTCATCCAGCTTGCAGAACTGGCAGATCTCCGCGACGCGCATGTCAGCATTTGCTACAACATTCGGTGAAATCGTCTTGGTTTTTCGGGAATCTAGATTCGTGAATCGGGTAGCCTAACGATCACGCGCAGCCTGCACACGACTACGGATCACATCTGAGGCTTCTCCCAAACGGGCGCTGATTAACTGGGATGGACAGTCCACCTTCCTAGACCTCAACACCGGCTGGGCAGTAGCTAGCAACGCTAGTCAAATCGCTCGTTCAAACAGTTGACAGAGGCAGAACCTGGGAGGAGATCAAGCCGGTTGTAGCTCCGTGAGATAGATCCCGACACCGCCTGGTTGAACGATATATTCTTTCTTTTGAAAAAGCAAATTGTCGGTCTGCAAGAAGTCGTGTTTCCGACTTTAGAGCTTGAAAATCAATGGGTTCTGGTTTGCTTTTCACAACTTAAGTATAACCGTACAAACTTTTTACTACAAACTACATGGTTAAAGGCAAACGGGCGGATAACGACACTCCGTCTGTTATGATTTCATTAGGAATTTAGACAAACCCAGTCTAATTTAGGCCTGAATTTATACCCATATATTGGATATATACCGTGTGAGGCAGACCTCTGTCACATTATGAGTGATTCGGTTGCGAACCTCTGGCTTTCATGGTTTCCGATCCGACCAGCGCATTCACCGGCACATTCGGACGCGAGGCCACTCCTGTAAGAACGCAAAAACTGCTTCGTCAATGTGGTAAAAATAATTCATGATAGAATGTGTCTGCCCATGAATTCACAAGTCGGGTGCGTTGTTTTTCGGGCAGTTCGCTTGCGGCACTGATCAGTGCGGGTTGCTGGTGTTTTAGTGTTTTTTCTGAACATATGCCCATTCTATAAACTTTTGCCGTTTTGAGGGGAGTTGGCTGCCCTTTTTGCAGAGGAGTCAAATATGTACACCCCAAAACATTATCGTGAAGAAGACCGACAAAAGATCGTGGCATTTATGTGTCAGAATGAATTTGCTACTTTGGTTGCATATGATGGAGAAAGGTCAATCGCCGGCCATTTCTTGATGGAAGTCATTACAGACGATGATGGGGCTATTTATATAAACGGGCATATGTCCGAAGCCAACCCACTCTGGAAATCCTTTGAAAAGAATCCCGAAGTGCTGGTCATTTTTCAAGGCGCACATACCTATATTTCTCCCACCTGGTACAACCATGTCAATGTGCCGACGTGGAATTATATAAGTGTGCATGCGTATGGTAATCCGCGTATCGTCAGCGACTATGACGAATACCAAGCCATGTTACAACGTCTGGTCGCGAAACAAGAGACGGGCAGTAACCCACATTCCGAATACCGACTGGAGACATTGCCGCAGGATTTTGTAATGAGCCTAATGAAGAGAACGGTCGGATTTCAGATCAAAGTCACGCGGCTGGATGCGAATTTCAAACTTAGCCAAAATCGTGACAATGAAGATCATCAGAATATCATTGTTGAGCTTGAAAAGCGTTCCGATGATTTATCTCATGGCATTGCAAATGCAATGCGTCATAATCGCCCAGAAAAAATGGACATGTCGCTGCGAGAAATGAAGTAGTCCCTCGTTGAACCATGGGATTGCTTCTTCCACTACGTGGCGCAGTCGAGATGGGCGCTTGATGGTGCTCAAGTCGACTGGATGAAGAATCAGGACACCTGCAACACGAAGGAAACCTCCCTGCTCAAATGGTTTGCCGCGGATGCTTCCTTCGATGCCGCCAACGAAGCTATTCAAATCCATGGTGCATACGACTACAGCGACGAACACAATGTGGAACTCTATCTGCGCAACACCCGCGGCACAGTCATTTACGAAGGCACCAGTGAAATCCATCAATTGATGCAGGCCGGTTATGCGCTCGGCTACCGCACCGATAGTCTATTGCGATGCGAACTTCCCGCCTACGATGAGAAGGCCTGGCATTCTTAGAAAGAACCTAAAAGTTTTTCTGGCTATTAGAAACAAGGCATGGAGAGCTGCAACAGCCTGTCAGATAATTTTTGGCAGGAAATCCGTTCGAGTCTGAAAATCAAAAGGATTAGCATGTCCAACTCTGCGCTTTCAGGCATTCGCGTTCTTGATTTTTCCAGGGTGTTAGCGGGGCCATATTGCACCATGTTGCTCGCAGATTTCGGCGCGGAGGTCATCAAGATCGAAAGCCTCAATGGTGACGACACACGTCAGTGGGGACCTCCCTGGCTGGATGGCGAAAGCGCATACTACTTGAGTGTCAATCGCAACAAACGCAGTCTCACACTTAATCTAAAAAACCCTAAAGGTCAGGCCATCGCGCGCCGCCTCTCGGAAAAAGCTGATGTGCTTGTGGAAAATTTCAAAGTCGGCTGTATGGCAAAGTTCGGGTTGGATTACGAATCGCTTTCCAAAATAAATCCCGGTCTCATTTATTGCAGTATCACCGGTTATGGACAGAACGGCCCGAATCAATCGCTCCCAGGCTATGATTTCATTATTCAAGCGGAAGGTGGATTGATGTCCATCACCGGGCCTGTGGATGGGCCTCCTTACAAAGTGGGTGTGGCAATCGTGGATATTACTGCCGGCATGTATGCCAGCCACGCAATTCTGGCCGCGCTCCATCACCGCGAAAAAACAGGCGAAGGTCAATTAATTGATGTTTCCCTTTTTGATTCGCAACTTGGCTGGCTGGCCAACGTGGGACAAAATTATCTCGTCTCCGAAAAACCTCCCGAGCGTTACGGCAATGCGCACCCCAACATCGTTCCCTACGAAGTATTTCAAACAGCAGATGGATATTTGGCGCTCGGCGTTGGCAATGACCGACAATATCAAATTCTGTGCAACGCGGCAAACAGGCCGGACCTGTGGGCCGACGAACGCTTCCAGACCAATCCCGGACGCGTCTCACACCGCCGGGAGTTGATTCCGTTATTGCAGGCGGTTTTCCGCTCACAGCCCACCGCCGCGTGGATTGCCATGTTGGAAGAACAAGGCATCCCTGTAGGACCGATCAATGATATCCCGACAGCGCTGAACCATCCACAAGCGGTGTCCCGCCACATGGTCCAGGAAGTGAGGCGCATAGGGGATAGTCCCGTCCCACTGGTGGGGCCGGTTGCCAAACTATCCAAAACACCGGCAAAAATTTCTGCTCCACCACCCGTACTCGGCGAGCACACTCAAAAAGTCTTGGAGGAGCTAAACTTCTCAGCTACTGAGATCAATGCTTTGTTATCTGAAAAAGTGATTACCGTCTCATCACGTAAAAATTGACTCAACAAACCTATCGAACGAGGTCTTGACTTGGTCTAAGGATTGAGATGTACACAGTCGGTGAGGCCCTTCAATTGGAAGTCTTCAAAGACTGCCGGGTGGTAGCCGGGCAGGCGGGACTCAACCGTCCCATCCGCTGGGCGCACGCCATTGACGTTCCCGACGCGCCAAATTGGCTGCGAGGTGGTGAATTGGTGCTCACAACTGCTCTCTCCCTTGTCAAGGACGTGGAATTTCGCCAAGAATTTGTGCGTGCGCTGAACGCAAAAGAAGTGGCCGGGTTACTGATATCTGTGGGTGAATATATCGAGTGTGTCCCCGCGGAGATGATTGCCGTGGCCGATGAGCTGGATTTGCCTATTATTGAGGCGCCCTGGAAACTGCCTCTTGTTGACGTCGCCGAACCAATCAACTCGCGAATTATCAATCAGCAATTCGTTCTCCTCCAGCGGGCTTCCCGTTTTCACCGTATGCTGACTCAACTGGTGCTGGATGGCGGCGGGCTTTCTGAACTGGCCCGTACTCTGGCTGAACTAGTGGAACGAGCGGTGACCATCGAATCACCTGACTTTGAACTACTGGCCTATGCCGAATGGGGTCAGACAGATCGAGCCCGCGAAGACAGCATTTTTCAAATGCGAACACCGCCCGCGCTGGTGATTGAATTGGAGCGCCGTGGAGACTTGGCCCGACTCCGGGCAGCCAGGCAGCCTTTACATATCGCCCCCACTCCTGAAGCAGGTATGACAATGGAGCGAATTGTGGCCCCCATCGTGGTTGGGGGGGAGATCTACGGCTACACTTGGCTGATTGCCGGCACCCGTCCACTGGGTGAAATGGACAGAATGGCTATTGAGAACGCCGCAACAATTGCTGCCTTGATCATGTTGCGGGAACAGGCTATACAGGAAACAGAGAATCGGCTGAAGGGAGATTTCCTGACTCGTTTACTCCAGGATGGCTTCGAGGACAAGGTCGCGCTCTGGCATCGAGGGGAACAGTTTGGACTGGATTTCCGTCAGTCTCAACAGGTTCTGGTAATTGGGGCAGGCCATGCCTGCACCGAGCGGCCACCGGACCTGATGCGTCAACTGCTTCCCCTAACTACCTCCCAAAGGATACTGATGAGCCCATTTGGCAACGACATCGTGGCCGTGGCGGAGACCGATTCCAATAGCGTTCTGGCGCTGGCTGAGAAAATCACGGCCATCCACCCCGATCTGTGGGTTGGTCTGGGCCAGGTTGTCAAAGACCCGCTGGCCTTAAGGCTCAGTTATGATCAAGCGCGGGAGGCGATGAATATTGCACGCCAGATGAGGGGAGAACAGCGCGTTGTAGCTTTCCAGACCTTGGGTTACCTGCACCTGCTTTACCATGTGCCAGCCGAGTATGGCAACCACAATGTCTACAGCCAGAAAATTAGGCGGCTGATCGAGCATGAACAAGAACGTCGTGGGAACCTGCTCACCACGCTGGAGACCTATCTTCGACAAGGCAGCAACGCGCTGGAGACCGCTCGCCAATTGCACATTCACCGCAGCACTTTGATTTATCGGCTCCAACGGATTGAGGATCTTTGCGAACTCGACCTTTCAGACCCTCAATCCCGCCTCAATCTTCAAATTGCCCTCCAGATGTATCATCTGCACAAGGGAAATCTCTAATTGTCTTCCTTCCCTCATTTTCCTACACTTTGCACAAAAATTCCCCCCGATTTTCGGACAGATTTCGGATTTACAGTAGCCTTCTGTTCGAGTACGATTGTGGGTAGTTTTGGTACTGTCTCCCTTTTGGTAAAGGTAGCCAGTACGCTACATTTAGGGGGCTGCTCGGAAAAGAGAACCTTAGTGGAAGAATAGCCAGCAAAACAGATAGCACGTGTAATTAGAGAAAATATAATGCCTCACCCTCTCCTAACTGTTAAGCTGCGCCTGCGCATTTCGGAACAGGATGTACATTATGCTGGCGGGCTGGTAGATGGGGCACGGCTGCTGGCCTTGTTTGGTGATGCCGCCACGGAATTGTGCATCCGTCACGATGGCGATGAAGGCTTGTTCCGTGCATATCAGAATGTGGAGTTTCTGTCTCCCGTCCATGCAGGAGATTTTCTCGAAGTGACCGCCGAACTTCTCAGCGTCGGAAAGACTTCGCGGCAGATGCGCTTTGCTATCCATCGCATCATCAAACCCGCGGCCAGCTCTGAAAATGATTCTGCCGTGGATGTGCTGGATGCACCTGAATTGGTTGCGCGCGCAGAAGGCACTTGCGTTGTGCCGCTGGAAAAACAACGCAGAAAGAAGCAGTAATGGCAACTCCCCTCATCATCACTGCCGCGCTCGTTGGCGCGGAACTGACTCGCGAGAACACTCCCTATTTGCCTCTCACACCGGATGAGATCGCGGCCGAATCGCATGCGGTTTATGAAGCGGGCGCGGCTATGGTGCATCTGCATGCACGCGACGTAAACGGTTTCCCCACGCAAAACGTCGAAGATTATCGCAGGATCATCGAAGCCGTGCGGGCATGCGCGCCGGAGATCATCATTCAGGTTTCCACCGGCGGCGCGGTCGGCATGACCGCAGAAGAAAGACTTCAGCCTCTCGCGTTGCAACCGGAGATGGCAAGCCTGACGACCGGCACCGTCAATTTCGGCGAGGAAGTTTTTTACAACGATATGCCGATGGTGCGTGAATTCGCAAAATCCATGCAATCAGGCGGCATTCGCCCCGAATTGGAAATCTTCGACAGCGGCATGATTCCCTCGGCGATACGATTGCTCAAGGAAGGATTGCTCAACGAGCCGTTGCATTTCAACTTCGTGCTGGGTGTGCCGGGCGGCGCGGCGGGCACCGTCAAAAATTTACTGCACATGGTCGAGAGCATCCCGCAAGGAAGCACATGGACAGTCAGCGGTATCGGCGCAGCGCAGCTGCCGCTCACCACCACCGCCATTCTGCTTGGGGGAAATGTGCGTGTTGGATTGGAAGACAATATTTATTACACGCGTGGTGTACTCAGCGAAGGCAATGCGCCTTTGGTGGTGCGCGCCGCGCGGCTGGCAAAAGAACTCGGCCGCCCACCGGCAACCCCGGATGAAGCGCGCCGCATTCTGCACCTGAAACCAAGGGCATAGACATGAATTTGGGAAATCGGTTTGGCACCCATCGTGTGATCGATCCGCCAAACACACTGCCAAAAGCGGCACAGCGTTTGGACAATCAATCGCCGCCTCTCGATAACGAGATCGGGATACGCGTCGAAGCCCTGCACATTACCTCGACCAGTTTTACACGTCTCTGGCAGGAAGCCTCGCAGGATGAAAAACGATTCGCTTCCACCATCATGGATATCGTGAATCGTCACGGAAAATTTCAGGATCCAGTTACCGGTTCAGGCGGGGTTTTGCTTGGTTCCGTTGATTTTGTTGGATCTACGCTGAAAGTTGATCTGCTCCCCCGCGACCCGATTGTCAGCATGGTATCCCTCGCGCTGACTCCCCTCAGGCTTGAGCGCGTTAAAAAAATAAATCCAGCCTTCGGCCAGGTGGAAGTGGATGGATACGCCATCCTGTTCGAGACTGGCCTGTGGGCAAGATTGCCGGATGACATGCCTCGTGAACTGGCATTGATGGCATTGGATGTGGCCGGTGCGCCCGCGTATGCAAACCGCTACGTAAAGCCCGGTCAACGCGTACTTGTGATCGGCGGAGGGAAGGCCGGTCTGCTTTGCATGCACGAGGCGAAGAAGCAGGTCGGGGAAGACGGCCAGGTCATCCTCGTGGAAAAGGATGAAGCGCGCGGACAGGTGGCGCGGTCGCTTGGGCTGGCAGACAGCCTCATTATAGCGGATGCAGGAAACGGGTTGGAAGTGATGCGGCAGGTTGAGAATGTCACAGACGGCGCGCTTGCCGATGTCAGTTTCAATTGCGTCAGTCTTCCAAATACAGAAATGTCCGCCATACTATCCACGCGTGATGAAGGCAAGATCATCTTCTTCAGCATGTCAACGGATTTTAGCCGCGCGGCGCTCGGCGCTGAAGGCGCAGGCAAGTCGGTTGAAATGATCATCGGAAACGGGTATATCCCCGGACACGCGCAGATCGCGCTTCAAGTTCTCCGGGATAACAAGCCTTTGAGCGAGTATTTCTCAGGGCTGTTACTTTATAAATAAGACATGAAAAGGAGGCTCAAGCGATCTAATAGATCAACCATTCGATGAAAGCAAGTAGAACCAATCTAAATAAACCATTGGAGGAAGAATGAAACACAATCTGAAATTTGCATTGCTGGCATTGCTCGTAGTCATGTCAGTTGTTCTCTCAGCCTGCGGCCCCGCGCCCACACAAGCACCTCCCGCTGCCACAGAGGCTCCTGCCGCGACCGAAGCCCCCGCCGCTACAGAAACGATCAAAGTCGGCGCCATGTACCCGCTAACCGGCGACCTGGCGAAACTTGGCGAAGAGAACAAGAACGGTCTCCAGCTTGCCATTGACGAGATCAACGCCGCTGGCGGAATCAAATCCAAGGGCGGAGCGAAGATCGAATTGGTCTGGGCCGACTCACAGGGTAAACCTGAGGTTGGTATCAGCGAAGTGACCCGTCTTGCGGAACAGGAAAAAGTGGTTGCAATGATTGGCGCATATCAATCCGGCGTGACCACCCCATCCACCCAGGAAGCTGAAAGACTTGGACTGCCGTTTATCGTCAGCATGGCCGTCTCCGACAAGATCACCGAACGCGGTTTCAAATACACCTTCCGCATCTGTCCGAAGGCAAGCTGGTATGCCAAGGATCAGGTCAGCTTTGTGAAGGATCTCAAAGACCTGGCCGGTCTCGATATCAAGAAAGTTGCCCTTCTGCATGAAGACACGGACTTCGGCGAATCAACAGCCGCAGGACAGAAAAAGTATTTGGCAGATGCTGGCATTGAAATGGCTCTTGAAGTGAAGTATTCCGCCAGCGCCGCCGACCTGACCACCGAAGTTGCCAAGGTCAAAGCCGCCAACCCGGATGCCGTTTTGACCGTCACCTACCTGAACGACTCGGTATTGATCGCGCGCGCGCGCGAAGCACTCGGCATGACCAACATCCCGTTCATCGACGCAGCCGGCGGTACAGTGGATCCTGAATTCATCAAGCAGTTGGGCGTTACCGCTGAAGGCTGGTTCACCGAGATCGAATTCACCAAGTATGCCGCCGGAGCCGATGTCTTGAACAATGCCTACAACGCCAAGTTCGGCGTGGACATCACCGGCAACGGCGCGTATGCTTACCAAGCTGGTTATGTGATTGCTGACGCGCTCGAGCGCGCCGCCTCCACCGACCGAACCGCGGTTCGCGATGCGATTGCCAAAACCGATATGCCCTCCGGCCCGAAGATGATCCTGCCCACCGATCACATCTTCTTTGGCTCGGATGGACAGAACCCGAACGCTCCGTTGTTCATCGTGCAGGTTCAAGGTGGTGAATTGATCCCCGTGTGGCCGGCCAAGTACGCGGCCAAGCCTGTTCAATTGACCAAATAAAATCCACTCAATTTATCCAGAGGCGTATCTTTTACGCCTCTGGATCGTTTTATCTTGCAACATCACTACAACCAAATGTCATTGCGAGAGTGTTCTCCCCGAAGCAATCCTGTATCAACAAGAAGATTGCTTCGCAACTTGCGCTCGCAATGACATCACGACCAACATCATGTCCAGTCCACGTTCAAGACAACGGAGGTCGCATGGTATTTTCATTTGAACTTTTCGGCCAGGCATTGGTTACAGGAATTTTGATCGGCGGCATTTTTGCGTTGATCTCTGTCGGCTTGAGCCTGATCTGGGGCGTGATGCGCATTATCAACTTCGCGCATGGCGAATTCCTGATGCTCGCGATGTACATCGCTTATTTCCTGGTGGCAAAAGGCGGCTGGGATCCTTACCTGACGATTTTTGTCACTGCCCCAGCTTTATTCCTGATCGGGATCATCATCTTCCAAACCACAATCCGCCCGATCCTCAAAGACCCGCCCATGAACCAGATTATGCTGACGGTTGGGTTATCGCTCATCCTGCAAAATCTCGCCCTCGTATTTTTCAAGGCAGACGTATTGACTGCGAACACTGCCTATACACGCCTCAACTTCTTTTTGGGCGGAGTAGTCGTGAGAGGCTCGCAACTGATCGCCTTCGTTGGCTCCGGACTGGCGGCATTTCTGTTGTACTGGTTCCTGCAAAAGACCGAGACCGGACGCGCCATTCGCGCCGCGTCCATAAACCGCGATGCGGCTACCCTGGTGGGCATCAATGTACGAAATACCTACCTGCTCGCGTTCGGAATCGGCTCGGCATCCCTCGGAGTAGCGGCGTCGCTGATGATCCCCTTCTATTACACATCCCCAACGGTCGGACTCTTCTTCGGGCTGATCGCGTACGTGGTGGTTGTGCTGGGAGGGTTGGGCAACTTCCCCGGCGCGCTGGTTGCCGGGTTGATCATCGGCCTGACCGAATCCATCGGCGCATCCCTGCTTCCCGGTTCATTGGCGCGCGTTCTCACCTTTGGAATATTCATCGTTGTGCTTTTGTTGCGGCCACAGGGAATCTTTGGAGGAAAGAAGAAATGAAAACACAGTTCAAGAATTCTTCCATCCTGCTGGCCTTGCTTTTGCTCATGGCATTTGGCCTGCCGCTCTTCGCCGGTGAATACTTCATCCACATCGGCGTACTCGTCTTGTTCTATGCCTACATGGCTGTTGCCTGGAATATTTTGGGAGGCTACGCCGGGCAACACTCCCTCGGTCACGCCCTTTTCATGGGGATCGGCGCTTACACATCCACCTATCTCTTTACCGTGATGGGATTGACGCCCTGGATTGGCATGTGGCTTGGGAGCGCGCTGGCAGGTTTGATTGGCTGGTTCGTGGGCTATCTCTGCTTCCGCTACGGTTTGAAAGGTCCGTACTTTGCGTTGGTGACAATTGCCATGGCGGAGGCGGCTGTATATCTCATCAACAATATATCGGCGGTTGGAGGCGCGCAGGGATTGGAAGTGGCATGGACAGGCAGCGCTCCCCAACTTATGCAATTCGACGGCAAGTCCGGTTATTACTACGTGATCCTCGTCATGACTATCATCGCGGTCTGGCTTTCCTCCTGGCTGATCAAACGTCGCTTCGGGTACCAGCTTGTTTCAGTCCGCGAGAACGAGGACGCGGCTGAAGCCATCGGTGTGGATACCCTGCGCGTCAAAATCCAAGCTACGATCATCAGCGCCGCGATGACCGCACTAGGTGGAACTTTCTTTGCTCAATATTTCACCTACATCAACCCGCGCAATGTATTTGGCGAAGGTCCTTCGATACAGATATTGCTCTTCGCAATCATCGGCGGGCTTGGCACTGTTTGGGGCCCCGTTGTCGGCGCGCTGGTGCTCGTACCTATCGCGGAGTTATCGCGAGGCTGGCTGGGCGGATCGTTCGCTGGCGCGCAAATCCTGCTTTACGGCACGGTCTTGGTGCTGGTGATGTTATTCATGCCGTATGGAATTGTAGGCTTGTATGAAAAGATCAAGGGGCAGATCCAAAGCCGCCATTCCAACGATGAAAAAAGTGAGGCCGCATGAGCATGCTCCTTGTTTCAAATCTCAGGCGCGATTTTGACGGCTTGACCGCCGTGCACGACCTCACCTTTACAGTGGAAACCAGTACAACAGAAATGCCGCCAGTCCGGAGCCAACGAAGGCGATCAGTTGCGAGCCTCTCACGACTACTCCGCCCAAAAAGAAGTTGAG
>JAJYOH010000049.1 GCA_021796315.1 Chloroflexota bacterium | reverse complement strand
GGATCGAACGTCACTTGCACAACTAACCTTACTGCAAAGACATTAGGCATTAATTCTACTGGTGTTGAAGCGCATCCATTTGTATATCAGATTACCAAAGCAAAACTAGATTGGGATATAAGCACAAAACAAAGCAGAGATTTCGTTAGCTTAGTTCAAAAGTCTCTTTCTAAAAAATCAAGCATCCTGCATAAGCAAAAATTGCAAACAGAGTTTCCCGAACTAATTCTAAAATGCTATGAAGAAAATTCACTTTATAATCTTTGGGCTTTGCGGGAGTTAATCGCTGAAAATCTAAAAGATGAAGATGTCAGAGATTTTTTCTTTGTAGTTGCAACCGCCATGTTGAGAAATATCTCCATTGCCGCAACAGGATGGCCTTATATTGCTCCTAACAAATTGAAAACGACATCTATTAACAAAGATGTTTTGACCGAGTTTGTTTTATTATCAAATCAAATGATGAATGATATTCAGGAAATAAAAATCTGGTCAAACAATAGATACAAAAATTCAAAGCATAATTTAATTAATGGCGATTCCAGAAATACACTTGGCTTGATCGAAGATCATTCTGTTGATCATGTTTTTACGTCACCACCTTACTTGAACAATTTCGATTATGCAGACAGGACACGCCTTGAGCTTTATTTTTGGGGACAGGCAAAGTCTTGGGGTGATATAAGCCAGAAAATTAGAACCATATTGATGACTTCTGCTACCACTCAGATAAATCGCACAGATGAACGTTATGAAATCTTGGATGAGTTTTCAAATGAGTGTCCCAAAGTTGCTAAATTTGTTAACGACAGCGTTGAAAAACTGGCTGGTATACGAAAAACAAAAGGTGGCAAAAAAAGTTACGACTTAATGGTGGCCGGATATTTCAATGATATGTATAAGATCATCAAGGATGTATACAGAGTCATGAAACCAAATACTAATGCCCTTTTTGTTCTTGGCGATTCCGCTCCGTACGGAATCCATATACCAACAGATAAACTTATTGGTGATATTGGCATTAATATTGGATTTAAGTCCTATGAAATAGAAGTGTTACGAACACGCGGAGATAAGTGGAAGGCTAATCCACAACGACATAATATTCCATTACGAGAAAGCATTGTAATTCTTAGCAAGTGAGGGCGCATGGCAAACGACAATCAACATGGCAAAGCAAGTCACATTGGGCAAATGATTGGCGAGGCTTTTGAAAACGTTGTCATAAAATTCATCAAGTCTTATTTGAAAAAAAGTTATCCCGACTTTGTCGTTCTTGACCCTGAGCAAGGGAAAAAACTTTTGACATTAGACATGCCCGGTGGCATAAAAAGGCAATTGGACACCGTTGTTGCCGCAGTGGATTCGAATGATCCAGTTGCTTTACTTGAAACAAAGTGGCTAAAAGATGGACGCCACTGGAATGACAAAGGAGCCTGGATACTCCAACTGCGTGAAGTGAGAAGAAATTATCCAACTGTACGCGGTGCAGCAGCAATTTTGGCGGGCTTTTGGAATGAGGGTTTTAGAATCCTCTTGAGAAATCAAGGCGGAGGAATTGATATGATTTTGGTAGCGACGGATGAGGAAGTTTACCAATCAATACAACCACACCTTGATAATGTTTTAGGAAATAAATCTTTTGAATTAGACGCAAAACAAATAAGATATCGATTTCCAGAAAGCCACGTTGAAGATTTCGATAGCTTTTTGATTAAATTTCGAGACTCTGGAGAGTTGTATAAACTCGCAAAATCATGGCTAAGTTTTAAAAGAGATACAGAATCTGCCAATGAAACGGTTAATGGAAAAGTTCTTATCCAGAGAGCGCTGGATAATTTGCTTAGTCCTTTACCTGAAAGCCCCCAAATCAAAACATTTGAAATTACCCTGGAAGTCGAAACAGGAAATTTGATTCATAAAAGTTTCGATGATTTAGAAGACTTGCTCGATTTCATTCAAAACAACGCGCAAAATCCAGCAAAGATCAAAGAATTAATCAGTCCCAAAAAGCGTAAAAGGAAAATTGGCGAGCAGTCAGGATTTTATATCGACACAAGCGATAATGATGACTGGTAATTTCAAATTCAAGATTCCCACCTTCTCCGTCCGCGACGTACCGGTCTACGGCGACGCAATCCTCGCGCCGATGGACGGCTATTCCGACTGGCCGTTCCGGTCGCTGTGCCGCGAGTTGGGTTCGGCCATGAGCTACACCGAATTCGTGCAGGTGGAAAAAATTCTCAGCCGCTCGAAACGTCCGCTGGCGAAACTGCATTATGAAGAGATCGAGCGTCCGGTCACGTTCCAGATTTACGGCGACGACCCCGATACCATCTTGAAAGCCGCGCTCAAAGTTCAGGAACTCAGCCCGGATATCATCGACATTAACATGGGCTGTCCGGCAAAAACTGTGTCGAGCCGCGGCGCGGGCGTCGGCATGATGCGCACACCGTTGAAGATCGCGCGCACGTTCAAGAAATTAACGTCGGCGTTGAAAGTGCCAGTTACGGGCAAGATAAGATTGGGTTGGGAAAATTATCGCTCGTATAAACTCATCGCGCGCATCGTCGAGGAGAATGGCGGCTCGTTGATTGCCATCCACGGACGCACGAAGGAACAAAGCTACAGCGGCCTCGCGGATTGGGACGCAATTGCCGAGGTCAAGGCCGCAGTCAAGATTCCGGTCATCGGAAGCGGGGACGTCAAAACGGTCCGCGATATTGAGCGGATGAAGAATCACACCGGCGTGGATGCAGTCATGATTGGGCGCGCCGCCATCGCCAACCCATGGATATTTTCCCGTCTCGACCGCGATCAGGTCTCACCCGAACTGGTCCGCCAAACGGTGCGAAAACATCTCGAGCGCAGCGTCAAATTTTACGGGCCGGAGGATGGTCAAAGATTGTTCCGCAAATATGCGGTGCAATATCTTTTGCTAAAAACGCTCGACCGCGAAGCCCGCAAACAAATTTTGCGCGAAAGACCGGGCGGAGAATTTTTAACGATGCTCGACCAAATTTACGCCGCGTCGGCATAAAAGAGACAAGGCCATTCAAATGGCCTTGTCTTTTTTTTACATGATCGAGTCTTCAAACATCACTTTTCATTATTTAGATTGGTTACTTTTTAAAGTATGCCAAAATATTTTTGATAATACCTCTAACATATAGATAAAACGCTCGCGCCGGACTGGGGCTGGGGGTCTCGCTTAATATCAAGGGCGGGCGCGGCGGCTGGTTGAAGTCAAAATCCTGCCGCAGGTCGCCAAGCACGGGAACATTCTCGCGCACCGTAGGACGCGGATCGGGCCGCCCGTCCGTTGCCGGGTCCAGCCGCTGACCGCTTAAGAAGTCGTCCTCAATAAATTTGACATAGGCATCGAAACTTAGAACCTGATGGTCAATATAACCCTTCTTCGCATAAGGGCTGATGACAAGGGCCGGCACACGAAGGCCGTACCCGTTCTCATCCACCGTAGGAGGAACAACATGATCGTAGAAACCTCCCCAATCGTCCCATGTTAAAAAGATGGCGGTACTCGACCATTCGGGTCCCTGCATAATGGCATTGATTAAACCGGTTACATAAGCTTGCCCATCTGCAACTGATGAAGGCGGATGATCGCTGACTCGGTTATAAGGCGCGATCCAAACCACATTTGGCAAGGTGCCATTTTGTGCAGCAGCATAGAAATTGCTAATCTTCTGAATATTCTCCAACTGATTGTTATCACGGACAGAAGCAAAGTATGGGAGCGGGTTCCAAATACCGGGCGTTCGCGCCTCCTGCTTTACGGGCGCACAGAACATCCCATCATCCTGGCAATCAGGCTCAGTCCCCTCGCCCACATAATACGCCCAGGACACATTATTTTTATGAAGCAAATAAGTTAGATCGGTCCAGGCATAGTTCGGGCGTTTATAGGGAGGCACGCCAAGGATGATGCTCTCTGGTTTATCGTTATTATTTTGGCAGCTCATGGGGTCAAGGCTGGCGCAGATCGCCGACCATTCCGAGACCATGAAGAGATGAGCGGGCAAACTCCAGGAGACTGTCGGCTCGAACATATGATCCTGGAGAACAAAGTGCTTGGCATACGCCCAGTAATTGGGAATTTCACGAGCATCGTGATATCCCATCACATCCGGCTTTTTGCCGGCAAGAACGCAATTGGGATCGTTGATATCGACACAATACGATTGAACTGCAAGCTGTTGGCTGTAAACAAACCCATTCATCTTGCCGCCGTTAACATCATCAATGAACGCCCCTATGCCATGGGGTCCGCCGAAATTTTCAAGGCTTGCATCGTGATAGGGCTTGATGCACTCATTGGTTTTCGGATCCGGAGAACAAACTGTCGGTACGCCGAACAGCATGGGAATGCCGTCCGCTCCCGGGTACGTCCCAAAGTATGAATCAAACGAACGATTCTCCTGCATAATAATGACTACATGTTTGATTTTATGAATATCTTCCAGGCTTGAATTATTGGATGGGGAAGATACGCACCCGGCGGCAATGACAAGAACCAGCATTGCAGACCATATACGATTTCTTATACTCATATATTCTCCTTATTCCACTGTTCCGCTAGCGGTGAGTTCACAATTCTACCAGATGCAGTTCAGAGAAAAATCCTTGATTATTGGTTCAAATGTAATCTCTGCAACCAGATACACTATAATCAAGATGTCTCCGCTTATGCGGTATAATCCCCGTCCTTTCACCAACCAACAAACTAGCTGACTAGCAGATAAGAAAAAATATGTTCATCGATCACGCAGAAATACTGGTTCGCTCAGGCAAGGGCGGCGATGGAATGATGCACTTCCATCGTGAAAAATTCGTGCCGCGCGGCGGACCCGATGGCGGCGACGGCGGACGGGGCGGCGATGTCATCCTTGAAGTCCGGCAGGGACTCAACACCTTGCAAACGTTCCGTCATGTCACACGCTATCTTGCAGGTAATGGAAAGAACGGCGGGCCGAACAACATGTCTGGCAAGGCCGCCGAGAATCTCATCATTCATGTTCCGCCTGGCACAGTGGTCTACGATGCCATCACGGGCGCTTTGCTCGGCGACTTGACCAAAGCAAATGAGCGCCTGACTCTTTGCAAGGGCGGGCGCGGCGGACGCGGCAACCAGCATTTCGCCACGCCTCGTAACCAGGCGCCGCGCACTGCTGAAAAAGGCGAACCCTGGGAAGAGAAACGCGTCAAATTGGAATTGAAGCTGATCGCCGATATCGGGCTGATCGGCGTCCCGAACGCGGGCAAGTCCACGCTGCTTTCGGTGTTGACAAATGCAAAACCGAAGATCGCGCCCTACCCTTTCACCACGCTCGAACCGAATTTAGGTGTGGCTGAGATCGATGCAGATCATTCAGTTGTGCTGGCCGATATTCCGGGGTTGATCGAAGGCGCATCACAAGGCGCGGGCCTCGGCCACGACTTTTTGCGGCACATCCAGCGCACGCGCGTGCTGATCCATGTGCTGGACGGTTTGTCCAACGATCCGGTGGCGGACTTCAGCCAGATCAATTCCGAGTTATCGCTGTTCGACCCAAACCTTGCAAACAAGCCGCAGATCGTGGCGCTGAATAAGATCGACCAGCCCGAAGTTCAGGAACGTTTGGCTGACATCAAAAAGAAATTCAAGAAGCAAAAAGTGGAGTTCATGACCATCTCCGCCCTGGCGCGCACGAACACGCGTGAAGCGCTGCTTAAGGCCGCCGAGGAACTGGCTGACCTGCCAGCGTTGGAAAATGTCCCGGCGCCGGTGCCCGTTTATCGTCCGAAGGAAGATGCGAAGGATTTTGTCGTCACACGTGAAGATGAAACGCATTGGAGGTTGTCCGGCGCCGGCATCGAGCGAGCCGCAGCCATG
The DNA here is from genome assembly GCA_021796315.1 of Chloroflexota bacterium. The sequence continues at coordinate 12,500 of JAJYOH010000049.1, read as the reverse complement.
ACGTACTGGGAACACGATGGTTCCGTCCGCCGCTTCCAGAAGATCATGGAAACGCTGGGCGTGGACGATGCGCTCCGCAAGGCTGGCGTAAAAAATGGCGACACAGTCGCCATCGGAGATTTCGAATTGGATTGGCAGGAATAATTTCCGCATACGCTTCCGAATTTTGTTGAGGCGCAGATATGCTTATGTTATGATTATCAGCTATATTTGCTCCAAGAGGCTACCATGTTCAAACTTTTTAAACGTCGCGAAGAAATCTTTCATAAATTAATTGCAGACCAGGCGTCCGTTACCCTTGAAGGGTTGAATTTTTTATGCAAGTATATCGAGGTGCAGACACCCGAAATTGCGGAACAACTTTCCATGAAGGAAAAGGAAGCGGATGAAGTGCGCCGCATCCTGATCGACGAGCTGAACCGCACATTCGTCACGCCATACGACCGTGAAGATATCTTCACTTTGTCACGCACAATTGACGATGTGCTGGATTATGCCAATAGTACCGTCAGCGAAATGGAAATCCTGAAAGTTCATTCGACGCCCTACCTGCAGCGGATCGCATCCCTGCTCAAGGAGGCGGCTTATGAAATCCATCAGGCTGTGATGAGACTTGAGAATCATCCGAAGGTAGCCATCGACCATGCACAACGCGCCAAGGCGCTCGAGAACCGCGTGGAGCAGGTCTATCGCGAGGCCATCGCCGATTTATTCAGCGGGCCGGAAAACATCGAGCATGTGGTGGAAATGTTGAAGATGCGTGAGGTATACCGTCATCTCAGCAACGCGGCCGATCGCGGGGATGAAGCCGCCAACGTGATTGCCGACATCGTGGTCAAGCGAACGTAACTCATGCCGTCGAAATTAATCCTTGTTATCGTCCTGACGCTGGTCTTTGATTTTCTAAACGGAGTACATGGGTCCAGCAACATTGTCGGCACGATGATTTCTTCGCGAGCATTTCGTCCGTGGGCTGCGCTTGGCATCACGGCCCTGGCCGAATTCATCGGGCCGTTCCTGTTCGGCGTAGCTGTGGCGCGTACCATCGGCGCAGAAATCGTCCAGCCAACATCCATTACGCTCGAGGTTTTGACCGCCTGCATGGTTGGGACAATCGTGTGGAGTTTCCTGACCTGGTTCCTGGGAATACCCAGCAGTCCATCGCATGGATTGATCGGCGGCCTGCTGGGAGCCACATTGATCGAAGCAGGCGCCGGCGCCATCCGCATGGACGGATTGATAAAAGCGTTGGCTGCTTTATTTACTGCGCCTCTGATCGGTTTCGGGATTGGCTTCATTCTCATACGCATTATTTATCTTCTATCAGCCAATGCGTCCCCGCGCATCAATGAATTTTTCAAGGGCGGACAATTCTTCACGGCTCTGGTATTGGCAATCAGCCAGGGTGCAAATGACGCCCAAAAAGCGATGGGCGTTATTGTGCTTACGCTGGTGATTGGAGGCATTCTGCCGGGATTCAACATGCCGCTGTGGGTCATAGCTATCAGCGCAGCGGGAATATCAATGGGAACACTGTTGGCTGGTTGGCGGTTGATTCGCACAGTCGGCGGAAAATTCTACAAGATCAGGCCAGTGCATAGTTTTTCGACACAGTTGAGCTCAGCCATCGTTATGCTTGGCTCATCACTGGTCGGCTGGCCGGTCAGCTCGACGCATGTGATCAGTTCCGCAGTGATCGGCGTGGGATCGTCGGAACGATTGGGCAAAGTACGCTGGGGCGTGGCAGGTGAGATCCTAATTGCCTGGGTCTTAACCATTCCGGCAAGCGCCTTGCTATCAGCCGGGATTTATTGGTTGCTGATAAATTTCCATTTTTAGACAACTCACAAAGATGCTTTCTTTATAAACATATCAGCGGCAGAGTTAACTCTGCCGCTGGCTTTTTATCACTCCCCATCTTGATCAATTACTCCCGATTTGTTTTCTCTGTTTGGGAAAAAACGGCTACTTGGCAGGCTTCCAGTTACAGCGATATACTAGAAGGGCAATTTAATTCGATCAACTTTTGTGAACCTTTTTAGAAGCTACACCGCCAGGAGGCCAAAATGCCAGATTTCAGACGTAAGCCATTGCCAGTCATGTTGCGGAAAGTGTTGGTGCTCGATTTTCGCCCAGCGGCTGTTCCCGCACAATGGAATAAAACAGACGATCTCGTGCAGCAATACATCGCCACGATGAGACAAGCCACCGGGAATTTGCTGATATATCAGGTGGAAAACAAAATAACTGTGCCCAATTATCCTGTCTTATTGGATGGACGCCAGTATAACGACACCACCTGGCAGCAAGCCAACAGCGACGACAAGACCGCCTTCCGCGATTCACATGGAAATTACATGCTGGCCGATTATCAACGCATCATGCAGGATTACAGCATTTTGCAGGCCATCCAGAACAAACAAGCGGACGAGGTCTGGATGTTCGGCGGGCCATACTTCGGCTTTTACGAAAGCCGCATGGTCGGCAAGGGAGCATTCTGGTGCAACGCGCCCGGTATCGAAATGAATTCGCGGCTCTTTATCATGATGGGATTCAACTATCAGCGCGACGTAAAGGAAATGGTGCATGATTTCGGCCACCGCGCCGAAAGCATCCTTGCGCTCCAGTTCGGTTCACAACAATTTTTGCAGGCTTTGTATGCGCCTGTCCCTCCCGCTGCCGCAGCCATGCCTGCGCCCAAAAATGATTATGAAAAGTTTCTCCTTACCAATGGGACAGTGCACCGTAAACCCGGCGGCCCGGATTACGGTCAGGATGAATTGGCCTGGGTTACCGCGCTTGAACCAGCCTGGTTTCCACCCGCCATCGATCCGAACAGAGTTCAATAACTTTATTCAAACCTGTTTCCCCACTCATCCAAAGTGGGGATTTTTATTAATGTTTTTCCACTACAATATCCGCATTCATAGGAGACGACCATGAACGAAAATCAGATCACACAAGAACCTGCGCAAAATAAAAGAACGCCCAAATGGCTTTGGTGGGTGATCGGCGGCGGATGCGTGTTATTGCTTTGCATCGTTGTAATTATTATTGGCGCTTTAGCCATATTGGGACCGAACATTGGCAGGACATTCAGTTCGATCAGCACAGGGGCTGGCACGCCCGTGATGAATGTGCCTAATTCAAACCAGTCTACACAGCCCAAAGGCAACAGCCTGGGCAACCCAAATGCGCCCGTCAAAATCATTGAATATGCCGACTTCCAATGTCCATACTGCCAACGTTACTGGCAGCAGACCGAGAAACAAATCATTCAAACCTATGTGGATACCGGAAAAGTTTATTACGAATATCGCTCGGTTGGCGCTTTCATCGGGCCAGAGTCAGCCGCCGCGGCTGAGGCTGCATATTGCGCCGGAGATCAGGGCAAATTCTGGGAATATCACGACACACTCTATTCCCACTGGACTGGAGAAAACGTCGGCGACTTCTCACCCGATCACTTGCATCAATTCGCAGTAAGTGTTGGGCTGGATACAAAAACTTTCGATGAGTGTTTCAGCCAGGGTAAATATAAAGGCCAGGTAATGCAGGATGCAACTGATGCAAAGTCAGACGGCATTCGCGCCACACCATCCTTCCTGATCAACGGAAAACTGCTCGAAGGCGCGCAGCCTTTCGATGCTTTCCAAAAAGCGATAGATGCGGCGTTGGGAAAATGAAACAAATGCGGATTCTTTTCCTGACGTTGATCATCGTCGTGTTGTTGACATCCTGCGCGCCAGCGTCCCAGACTCCGCTTCAAGCGGCCAGCCCAACTGAGATATCCACCGCGCTGCAAACGCCCACGCTGACAGTTGCGATCACGCCCACTTTAACGGAGACCGCCGCCCCGTCCCCGACTGATGCGCCAACGCCAACCGAGATATCCACATCCACACCAACATCCATTCCGGTTGTCGCGAGTCTCAAAGCAACGGTCACCGCAGATCTATTAAGTTGCCGTTATGGTCCCGGCCCCTTCTATCTTTATTTATACGGCCTCGTCAAAGGAGCCAACATCAAATTGATCGGACGCACCGACGGCAACAACTGGGTTTATGTGGACGGCAAAAATAAATGCTGGGTCAATGCGAATTTTATTGAGATGGCCGGTGATAAATCGACTCTGCCAGTTGTGTATCCGGGCATTGCCAGGCTGCCGCAATCGCCCTATTACCCGCCGACCACGATACGCAGCGCAACACGCGATGATAAGAATCAAGTAACCGTTGAATGGACGGATGTGTACGTCAGCCCCGGCCACCGGGAAGATGAAAGAATGCAAACTTATGTCGTTGAAGTTTGGCGCTGTGTATCGGGGCAAATTGTCTTCGATCCATTCGGCACGAACGACACAACCATTACATTTGACGATGAGCCGGGTTGCAGCCAGCCATCGCATGGACGAGTCTTCGTACAGGAGAAACACGGTTTTGCCGGGCCAGCCGATATTCCGTGGCCGCCTTATAAATAAAAAAGGTTCTTTGGTGTTTGGTGGGGTTCCCCCATTTTTCACCACAGAGTACACAGAGAACACGGAGATTAAAAAAGGTCTTTCTCTGTGGACTCCGTGATCTCCGTGGTAAGCGGGGTTTTACCCCACTTAATCCTGAAGAGCCATAAAAAAGAAGGCCGCGCTAAGCGCGGCCTTCTTTTTGTTCATGGAAGTTTTTTGATCCCGGGGACTTTCCACAAAACGATGGACGACAAAACCAAACCGATCATCGCGAACAAAGTCATGGCGACGCTCAAGCCAAATTTTTCAGATAACGCGCCGACTGCCAAATTGCCGAACGGGGCAAAGCCAAAAAACGTCAACGTGTATAAACCCATCACGCGCCCACGCACATTATCTTCCACACGCGTTTGAAGCAGGGTGTTGATCATGGTAAATTCCACCATGAAGCCGATGCCAAGTCCCACCGCAAGCAAAAGGCTGACCGGGAAAAATTTATTGAATGCAAAGGCTGCCAGCACCAACGGAAAAGCGATGCTTGCCGCCATTAACCATTTGCCGCGCCAGTTCAAGCCGCGGTGATTGGCGATCAAAAATGCCGCTGTCACCGCGCCGACGCCAGTCGCGGCATTGACCCAGCCGTACGCCGCCGCGCCCTGCCCCAGATTTTGTTCGACAAAAGCTGGCAGGATGGTTGAATATGAAATTCCAAAGATGCTGAAAATCAGCGAAAGTAAAAGCAGGCTTCCGAGTTCCGCCCGGATCGAAACATATTTCAGTCCGCTCACCAATTGCGTCCAAACCGACTCGCTATGAATCTTTGCCTTATGCGGGGCCAGCTGCATCAACCAAAGGCCCAGGATCACTGCCAGAAAAGACAACCCGTTGATCGTGAAGCACCACGCCGCGCCAACCACCGCCAGCAGCAAACCGCCGAGCGCCGGACCGATCACGCGCGCGCTGTTGAACATCATCGAGTTCAACGCAATGGCGTTCGGCAAATCTTCACGCCCAACCATTTCCACAACGAAAGCCTGGCGGGCAGGCGCATCGAATGAATTAACTATGCCGAGTCCGGCCGCGAGCAAAATAATATGCCACTCCTGAACAACGTTGGTAAAGGCCAAAACGGCCAGGATGAAAGCCAGAAGCATCGCGCCGGTTTGAGTCATGATGAGCAAACCGCGCTTCGGCACGCGGTCAACGATCACGCCGCCCCACGGCGAGACCACCAAAGCCGGGATCGCCGCGGCAAAACCGACCACGCCCAAAGCCAGATCTGAATGAGTCAATTCGTAGACAAGCCAGCCCTGCGCGATGACCTGCATCCACGTTCCGGCGTTGGATATCAGTTGTCCGCCAAAGTAAAGTTGAAAATTCCGGTGACGAAGCGCCGCAAAGGGGTTACCGCTCTCCTGATTAATTGGTTCCAGGGATTGTTCCTGAGAAATCGGTTCTTCCATGATCCTCGATTCTTATGCTGAAATTCAAATTTGGGAAACTGAGACAGATTCACCACAGAACGTACCGAGAACACAGAGAAAAATCTTTGAAACTCTGCGAACTCCATACCCTCTGTGGTGAATCTTTTCCACACTATCAATTAATACATCATAGCAGGACTTAATTTTACTCCCAATATACTTTTTCGACTTTGTTTGGGTAGAATTACAACACACTGTGTAATATCCATTCAGTTTCGATTGAGTTGGGGACAGTCAAACCTGGATATGGCGAAATAATATAAGAACAAGGAGAATCTACATGCCCAAACCCCGCGCGCGCGATCTTGGAATTCCATTCGAAGGCACACCCGGCCCGCTAAATGCGATCACAGATTTGCCGGGTATCGAGATCGGCTACTCGACCGTCATCGAAGGCCAGGCGGCGCGTACCGGTGTAACCATCATTCATCCGCGCGGCAAAACAAATCACGAGCCGGTCTTCGCAGGCTGGTTCCCGTTCAACGGCAACGGCGAGATGACCGGCGCGGCCTGGATCGATGAAGGCGGCCTGCTCGAAGGGCCGATTGGCATCACCAACACTCACAGCGTCGGCATTGTGCGCGATACCATCATTGATTGGCAAGTCAAACAGGGAGCCATCTTTCAAAAGTGGTCATGCCCGGTCGTCGGCGAAACGGCGGACGGCTGGCTGAACGACATGAACAGCTTTCACGTCAACCCTGAACACGTGATGTCCGCGCTCACATCCGCACACGGCGGCGCGATTGAAGAAGGCAATGTCGGCGGCGGGACGGGCATGATCTGTTATGAATTCAAAGGCGGCACGGGGACATCTTCGCGCAAACTGCCGGACAAACTCGGCGGCTGGACAGTGGCCGCGTTGGTGCAGGCCAACTTTGGCCGCCGCTTCCAACTGACCGTGAGCGGCGTGCCCGTTGGACAACATCTCACGTCTGACGCGCCGATCGCCCACGGCAAGAATCCGTTCCGCCAGGACGATGGCTCGTTGATCGTCATCCTGGCCACTGATGCGCCGTTGCTGCCGCATCAACTTAAAAGATTGGCGAGGCGCGCCACACTCGGAATGGGTCGAACTGGTTCACTCGGCGGGAATGGAAGCGGAGATATCTTCCTGGCGTTTTCCACGGCCAGTTCGGGCGGAGCCGGTTCAGAGTCCATGAAAGGAATCGTGGAATACATCCACAATGATTTTATCGATCCCATCTTTTCGGCTGCAGTTTATGCCGCCGAGGAAGCCATCATAAACGCGTTGATCGCGGCAGAGACAATGACCGGCCGCGCCGGCGTCAGCATCCAGGCTTTGCCGCACAAGCAATTATGTGCGCTGCTGGAAAAATACGGTAGACTCGCCGCATGAAATGCTACGATCTCTGCCTGCCCTGGTATTGGGAATATGACGATGATTTCGTTTGCTTCATCTCTGAAGCCTGTGCGGCTCGCGGTTTAACGCTTTGGCAGATCACACCGAAAAATGTTTTGGAATCCATCACGGATTTATACACCGGGCAGGCAACCTTTCGTACTTTGCTTGATCGTGCGAACGACGAAATGCTTTACGAACCCATCCGGCGTTTTGCGATCCAACATCATTTACGCCGCATCAACCCTCCCGAACTTTCACACTGGTCAGAAGATAAGGCCACGATGCATCTTGAGTTAATTCAGGCGGGGCTGCAAACCCCTCACACGATTTTGATCGCGCCGTTTATCGACCAGCCTATTCTGCCGGAAATCGATTTAACACCGCTCGGAGAAAGATTCGTCATCAAACCTGCCGTCGGCGGAGGCGGCGAAGGCGTGACAATGAATATTTCGACGCGGGACGAAATTCAGCGGGCGCGCATCGAATTCCCGGAACAGAAATACCTGGCGCAGGCGCACGTCAACGCACGCATCCTTTCGGGACGGGAAGCCTGGTTCCGCGTCTTTTACGCGGGAGGCGACTGCTGGCCCTGCTGGTGGAATCCGTCCACGCACGTTTACGCGGAGTTGACGTCAGACGAGGAAAGGCAATTCGATCTGGCGCCCGTTCGACGGGTCACGGAACGAATCGCCCAAGTCTGCAAACTGGATTGGTTCTCGACCGAGATCGCGCTCACTCAAGATGGAAAATTCATCGTCGTGGATTATGTCAATGATGGCATCGACACGCGCATCCAATCGAAAGCGTTGGATGGCGTGCCCGACCATGTGATGAAAAGTATCGCCGGAAAAATCGTGTCGCTGGTTTAGCTTCATCGAAGCGTCATATTTATCGGTTACAATGCTCGCCATTCTTTCGGAGGAGAGACACGGATGGCGAAGAAATCACAAAAAGTTGCAAAGAAAAAAACAGGGGTGGATTGGTCGAACCGGCGCATTCAAGTCATCGCCGCAAGTGCGATCGTTGCATTTATTGTTTTTGGTCTGGTGATTCCATTGAGCGCCATGCAATTTGAAAATCACGATTCGTTTTGCGCTTCGTGCCACACGGAAGGAGAAGCAACTTTTTTCAGGCGCACACAAATTCAAACTGCAAATGCAGCGACCGATCTGGCAAGTTTCCATGCGGCGAAACACGCGGCGCGTTGTATTGACTGTCACACCGGGCCGGGCATCATCGGCCGTTATGGCGGTTTGATGGCGGGCGCATCTGATCTGGTTTCATATTTCAGCGGACATTATCCGCAGCCTGCTGTGCAAGATACGCCGCTCGGCGATGGGAATTGTTTAAAGTGTCATGCTGATGTTTTGACCAAGACGGAATTCAACAATCACTTCCATGCTTTTCTCACGAAATGGCAGGCGCTCGATCCGCAAAATGCGGCGCACTGCGCAGACTGTCATCTCAGCCACGATACGAAGAATGATGCGGGTGCAGTCTTCTTAAATCAAAGTGCAACCGCCACAATTTGCCAGAAGTGTCATACCTTTGCAGGAGCAGGCGGGTAGGTTGATTTCAGAATCATTCTTCATAAGAATCGATCAAAGTCTGCATGGCCTTCGTGAAGAATTTTTGGCGATGGTAGATAAAATTGAATTTTCGCACCAGCTTCAAGCCTCCGACTTTGATCCGAATAATTGACCCTGCTTTGAGTTCCTCTTCAATCGAAATTCGCGGAACCACTGCAAGGCCCAGGTTTGCTCTTACCGCATGTTTTATCGCCTCGATATTGTTATATATTCCTGCGGGCTTCCATGTCACCCCGGCCTCCTGCATGGCATTTTCAAAAATGGCCCGGGTTCCGCTTCCGGGTTCTCGAACAATGAACGAAAGTCCTGCCAGGTCGGGAATGAAAACTTTCCTTTTCCTGGTTAATGGATGCTGTGGCGCGCCGACAACGACCAACTCATCGTCGCAAATATTTTTTTCGATAATATCCGGGGAGTTGACCGGCCCTTCAACCAGTCCAAGGTCAATGCGATCTCCCAGCAGCATTTTCTGAAGCACATTGGTATTTTCAACCAGCGAGAATATTTCGACCTGGGGCATTTTCTCATGGAATGCAGATATCAATCCCGGGAGCAGATAGGTTCCAATGGTCAGACTTGCGCCAATCCGCAAAATGCCCGCGTCCTTATGCTCCGATAATTCCCTTTTGGCCTGTTCTTCCAGATTCAGGATGTGACGCGCATAGGATTGCAATCGCTCCCCTGCCGCTGTCAAATACAGCCGGTGATTCAACCGCTCGAACAATTTGACGCCGTAATATATTTCAAGTTCGGCAATGGCCTGACTGACGGAAGGCTGGCTAAGATAAAGGGCTTTGGCCGCACGCGTCATATTTTTGTGGTCACATACAGCCAGGAAAATTTTCAGGTGTCGAAAGGTCATAGGTATTTGCCTATCATTTTTATAAAATTATACTATTTTACAAATAGTGGGCGGCAGCGTATTATCGGTCAATAAATCTTCGCGAGCAGGAGCAACAAATTTCATGCAAAACCTAAAAAATCATTTACCCGGCATCCTATTGGCGCTGGTAATCGCAATCATCGCCTACAACCTGGGGTTGCTGATTCCAGTTATCGGCGGACCGGTCTTCGGGATTCTGCTTGGCATCCTTTTGGCATCCGTCTGGGCGTCGCCCATGGTTTTTCGCCAGGGGATCAAATTCACATCAAAATATATCCTTCAATTGGCCGTCATTTTGCTGGGATTTGACATGAATTTAGCCAACATCATTAAAGTTGGAAGAGAGTCGCTGATAGTTCTCGTTGTGACGCTTTCAGCAGCATTCCTGATAGCATATTTTGTCGGGAAATTCCTGAGCATCGATCAAAAGCTATATACATTGATCGGCGTGGGGACCGCGATCTGCGGCGGTTCGGCAATTGCAGCAGCGTCATCGGCGATCGAAGCTGAAGATCAGGATATTTCCTATTCGATCTCGACCATCTTTTTGTTCAACGTCATCGCAGTGTTTTTATTTCCAGCAATCGGCCACCTGTTGAAACTCTCCGACACCGGCTTTGGAATGTGGGCCGGGACAGCCATCAATGACACTTCATCTGTAGTGGCCGCCGGATTTTCATATAGTGATGTCGCCGGGAATTTTGCGACCATCGTAAAATTGACGCGCAGTCTGATGATCGTCCCCGTAACATTGGTGCTGGCAATCCTTTTCTCGCGCATGAGCGGGAGTGGAAATAAATTTAATTTCGCCAAGGTATTCCCCTGGTTCATTCTGGGGTTCCTTCTGGCCGCAGTGATTAGAAGCACAGCTGTATTCCCACTGGATATTACCAGCGGGCTGGCCTGGGCAGGAAAATTCCTGATCATTGTAGCAATGGCTGCAATTGGCTTAAACACAAATGTCCAAAGCTTTATCAAAGCCGGTCCTCGCGCGCTTCTTCTCGGGGCGACAACCTGGGTGACTGTGGCTATGTCTTCGCTGGCAATACAATTCTTCATGCGGACTTTGTAATTCCCCGCTCGCTTGGATTCCATTAAAATCTTGCGTCCCGCAGGCGCTGAAAATTTCTTCAACCTGCGGGACAATTTTATTTTTTAGCTTACTCATTTGAAGATCAAATGAAGATCAAAAACATTTGCCGCGAATTACACGGATTTTCGCCGATTTTTTAAATCCGTGCGAATTAGCGAAATTCGCGGCAAAAAAGATTTATGGATTTTGAATCTCCGCCGCATGCAACGTGTTCTTCATCAGCATTGCAATCGTCATCGGGCCGACGCCGCCGGGAACGGGCGTGATGAAACCGGCAACTTCCCTGGCTTCATTGAAATTGACATCGCCAACTAAACGGTGACCGCTTTTCTTGGTTGCGTCGGGGACGGAATTAATACCCACGTCAATGATCGCCGCGCCGGGCTTGATCCAATCGCCGCGCACCATTTCTGTCTTGCCGATGGCCGCGATCAGAATATCCGCCTGACGGACAACGCCCGCAATATCTTTCGTGCGCGAATGACAAACCGTCACAGTCGCATTCTTTCCGATCAACAATAATGCCGCTGGCATCCCGACAATATTCGAGCGTCCCAACACGACCGCGTTCGCGCCTTCGATCTTCACGCCGGATTTTTCCAGCAGATAAATACATCCATAAGGCGTGCATGGCACGAACAAAGGCTCGCGTCCTTTTTGCGCAAGGCGGCCAATGTTGAGCGGAGAAAATCCGTCCACATCTTTTTCGATATTGATCAGCGAAAGCACGCGCTCTTCATCAATGTGTGACGGCATCGGCAACTGCACCAAAATTCCGCTGACGGTTGGATCGGCGTTCAAACGCTTCACCAAAGATTCAACCTGTTCCTGCGTGGCATCCGCGGGCAAATGTTCGCTGATCGAACCCATGCCCAGTTCCTGGCACGCCTTGCCTTTAGATGCAACATACGCCGCCGAATCCGGCCGGTCGCCAACCAGCACCGTCGCCAGAGTCGGTTTCATTTTTCCAGCCGCGGTGCGCTTCGCAACTTCAGCGGCCACATCATCACGTACCTGCTGCGCGATCATTTTTCCGTCGATCAGTTGGGCTGTCATGTTTGCTCCTTTTGATTCAATGGATTACAGTGAAATTATACAAGCACTCCCCCGCCCGCCAAAGTGACGAAAATCCCCTGTTCAGCATCAGAACGTTAGCGCGCTCGAAATAACTTCGTGTTGCGCTTCGATTAATTTCACGTTCGAAATTTCATTCCACAACGGACGCGGCGCGGTGGTTTTGATTCGCAAATAATTTTCGGACCAGCCTTCCATCTCCCAGCCTGCGTCGGATAACTGCGTGGACGATTCCCACAACACGGACAATGTCTGCCCGATGAATTTTTGGCGATAGGATTTTGCCGACTCTTCAAGCGCCTCACGCAATTTTGCGCTGCGTTCTTTTCGGACCTCGGGGCGGACCTGGCCTGCGAGACGCATGGCAGCCGTCCCGGGGCGCGGCGAAAATGGGAAGGGATGCCCGCCGGCGAAATTCATCTCGCGCACAAAGTCCAAAGATTCGGCGAACTCTGATTCCGTTTCGCCGGGAAAGCCCGCGATGAGGTCGGTCGTGATGGCAACCTCCGGCATGATTAAACGGGCAGCCGCTGCCAGGTCGCGGAAAGA